>CAZZJD010000237.1:0-3518 GCA_964654305.1 uncultured Chitinophagaceae bacterium | reverse complement strand
AATAAAAAATATAAAGATAAAAGTGATTAATAATAAAACGGCCCTTCGTTCATTAGCCGTGAAAGTAAAATAACTTTTCAGTTGGTGTTTTATCTTGGTTTGCATCACCAAAAATAAAATCTGCCAATGAAAAGAATCGTTAAAAAATCAGAATTGAAGTTTCATGCCATCATATGCCAGTTGCATTCCATTTGGCAAGATTTGATTGATATCATCATGCAGCCCCAACTGATGACTCACATGCGTAAAACAGGCATGCGGTATCTTTAGCTCTTGTACGATTTCTACAGCTTCATCCAATGTAAAATGAGAAAGATGTGGTTGTTTGCGTAAGGCATTCAACACAATAGTATGGCAACCTTTTATTTTTTCTTTTTCTTCTTTATCAATTCTATTGGCATCAGTGATATAAGTGAAAGGCCCTATACGAAAACCCATTACAGGCATTTTGAGATGCCACACTAAAATAGGTTGAATTGTAAGGTCGCCTACCGAAAATGACTTTTCATCTATCAGATGCAACCTGAGATTCGGTACTCCCGGATATTTTTTTTCAGCAAATGCATAATAAAAATCTCTTCTTATCGCTTCTTCTGTGAGAGCATTAGCATACACCGGCATCGGTTTGCCGGAAAATAAATTATAAGCTCTTACATCATCAAGTCCGGCTATATGATCTTTATGGGGATGGGTAAACAGAATGGCATCAAGTTGATTTACTTTATGCATTAACATTTGAAAACGAAAGTCTGGAGTTGTATCCACTACTATTGTCGTCTCCTTACTTTGAATCAGAATACTGCTTCTTAGTCGTTGGTCTTTTGTATTTGATGAAGTACATACCACACAGCTGCAGCCTATCATGGGCACACCGCTGCTGGTGCCCGTGCCTAAAAATGTAACGGTAAATGAAGGATATGACACAAAGCAAAAATAAAGATTGTAAGCAGAACAGCGTATCAGGCAGCTTTTGCAGTAGCATCTTTTGCTGCTGCCATGGCTAGCACTTCTGTATAAAGGCGTTGGGAATGATCAGTAAGTAAATCAATGTCAATATTCACCTGAGGTAGTAAATCTAGTACGGTTTGAATACGTCCTTCCATGCTCAGGAATTTATTCAGCACTACCACTTTTTTTTGCTCTAATATGCAATATCCGCTTTGAAAATTTCCCCTTTCATAACGAACTACATATCCCGCTTCTTCTAAAATACCTTCTAGCTGATCTAACGTATGTTGATTAAACTTCATGTTTAAGCTTCTTTGGGAACTGAATTATTTCCTTTTCAAAATTAAGACAGATACGCTCATGATGTATATAGCTACGCAATCGACTTTTCCACAGATGGTGGAGAGAAAATCATTTCGAAACCATGCGTACAACCGGTATAATCATCTCCTCCATACTAATACCACCATGCTGAAAGGTGTTTTTGTAGTAAGATGCATAATGATTGTAATTGGTTGGATAACATAAATACTGTTGTTCTCGGGCGAAAATATAACTTGAATTAATATTGGGAGCCGGCAAACCTCCAGTAGTAGGATTTTTTATTGCAAAAACATCTTTGGAATCATAGCCAAGATTACGACCGTGTTTATATCTGATATTAGCCGTCGTTTCCTTATCCCCCATCACCTTTACCGGCTTTTGCACTCGGATACTTCCATGATCTGTAGCCAAAACTATCTGTATTTTTTTATCTGATATTTTCTTTAATGCCTGAAACAAAGGAGAATGCTCAAACCAACTAACGGTAATACTTCGGTAACTTTTCTCGTCTGCAGCAAGTTCTTTCAATACTTCCATTTCGGTACGAGCATGGCTCAGCATATCAACAAAATTATAAACGATGATATTAATGTCGTTTCTCAATAGGTTGTGTACATTATTCAGCAGTTCCTGTCCTGCCTGGTGATGATTTACCTTGGTAAAGGAGGTCTTCAGTTCATGATATCCTGCTTCGATCAATTGTTTTTGAAAGAAGGCATCTTCATGCATATTTTTACCGCCTTCTTCAAAATCGTTTTTCCATTGACTTGGATATTGTTTTTCAATTGCGCTAGGAAGCAATCCGCTAAAAATGGCATTACGGCTGTATTGAGTTGCCGTTGGTAAAATAGAATAAAAAGTATCTTCTTCAACAATTCTGAAAAATTCAGCAAATAAGGGCTGTATCACTTTCCATTGATCAAAGCGAAGATTGTCAATTAAAATAAAAAAAAGCGGCACTCCATTCTGCAGATGAGGCAATATCTTTTTTGCAACAAGGGTATGACTCATCACCGGCTGATTTTGTGCAGTCGGTTGCAACCAGCTCAGATAATCTTTGCTGATAAATTTATAAAATTCATTATTTGCCTCTTCCTTCTGGCTTTGTAAAACCTCCTGCATTTCAGGACTATCCACATTACTTATTTCAAGTTCCCAATACACCAGTTTTTTATAAATATCCATCCATTCACGCTGATCAGGATTGCTATTTAAAGCAGTAAATAAATGGCGAAACTGCTGCTGATATGCCGCCGTAGTTTTTTCAGATACTAGTCTCTTGTTGTCGAATATTTTTTTTATACTTAATAATACCTGGTTAGGATTAACTGGTTTGATCAAATAATCGGATATCTTGGATCCAATCGCGTCATCCATCAGATTTTCCGTTTCATTTTTAGTAATCAGTACAACAGGCAATTCTTTATTAAACTCTTTAATCTTTGCCAGCGTTTCTAAACCCGTAAGCCCCGGCATCGTTTCATCAATCAGTACCATATCCACCGAATTTTCCTTTATGTAGTCGATGGCATCAAAACCATTGGTCACTGTGTGTACTTCATACCCTTTGTGTTCCAGAAAAATTTTTTGGGATTGCAAGCTTTCAATCTCATCATCTACCCACAGAATTTTTGCCAAGGTCATAAACTAAATCAATTTAAAGAGTCACAAATTCAGAGTGTAAATGTATCGAATTCCCTGCCTTCATCTACCTTTGAAAAAATTAATCGTTCTCAGCTATGGGTTTCAGAAAAATTATCAACGATCCGGTATATGGTTTTATTACCATAGATGACGAATTGATACATTCCATCATTGCTCACCCCTATTACCAAAGATTAAGACGAATTCACCAAATGGCGTTGGCTCAACTGGTATATCCTGGGGCCGTACATAGTCGGCTACACCATAGTCTGGGCGCTTATCACCTCATGTGCCAGGCCATTACGGAACTTAGAAGCAAAGGCAATGAGATCACAGAACTAGAGGAGCAGGGAGCCAAAATCGCAATATTACTTCACGATATAGGACACGGACCCTTCTCTCATGCGCTGGAGCATGTGCTGATCGAAAACATGCACCATGAAGAAATATCTCTTCTGATATTTGAAGAGTTGAATCGTCAGTTTTCGGGAGCTTTAGATACGGCTCTTCAAATTTTTAAAGGCATTTATCCGAAGCCATTCCTGCACCAGCTTATCAGTAGTCAGCTTGACGTGGACAGAATGGACTATCTGACAAGAGAT
>CAZZJD010000236.1:0-3522 GCA_964654305.1 uncultured Chitinophagaceae bacterium | reverse complement strand
ATAAAAACTCGTATCATCTTTCAATCTTTGCAGAAAAGACGGTACATCAATCCCTTTACGAATAACAATCTCTTTTAGGTAAATCGACCTTCCCTCATATAAAACAGAAGTATCCTGCGCACAAAGAGAAAGCGCCTTTAAAAGAAAACAAAAAACAACCCAAAAAATATATCGATGCATCATTTAGGAAAAGACATCCTGTAGTCTACGCTAACTTTACCTTTGCTGATATCTTCCAGTTTACCTCGGATCAGTTTCTTTTTCAAAGGCTTCATATAGTCAATAAATAATTTCCCCTCAATATGGTCATATTCATGCAGAATAACTCTCGCTGTAATTCCGTTGAATGTTTCCGTATGCACTTGAAACTGCTCATCCACATATTGCAGCGTAACTGATTCATGCCTGTACACATCATCTCTGATACGGGGAATACTTAAACAACCTTCATTATAAGACCATTGATTACCATCGAGGGAAACAATCTTAGCATTTATGAATACTTTTTTTTGGCCGGGAGCATCAGGATAACCCAAGGTCTCTTCTTCATTCATATGCGCAAAGAGTTGGACACTATCGATAACGAATAAACGTATATCACGATTGATCTGTGGGGCAGCCAAACCTACACCACTGGAAGCATACATAGTCTCCCACATATCTTCAATTAGTTTGGTGAGATCGGGATAATTCTGATCGATATCTTTTGCAACTTTTCTTAAAACTTCAGATCCATATGCAACAATAGGTAAAATCATAATGATATATTCGATGCAAATTTACCGATAATTAAATCAACTATCCTACCACAAACCTTGCCTTAAACTTTACAAACTTTATGAACTTTACAAACTTTATGAACTTTATAAACTACATACCCCTCTGCAGCATATATTCCTGCAATAAGATCGTAGCAGCAATTTCATCTACCAACTTTTTATCTCTTCGCTGCTTTTTCTTCATCCCCATATCGAGCATGGCCTGCTTAGCAAGTTTAGAAGAATATCTTTCATCAATTTCTACCACGGGTATATTAGGGAAATTTTTTGTGAGTTGCTGAATGGCCTTCTGCACTAAAGGGGTGGCATGGGTAGGTGTATCATCGAGATTTAAAGGCATGCCTATTAATATACATTCTACTTCCTCTTTAGAAATATAATCTTTTAAAAAAGAAATTAATTTTGGGGTATCAATCGTTGTAAGTCCGGTAGCAATAATCTGTAACGGATCCGTAACCGCAATTCCAGTACGTTTTCCTCCGTAGTCTATGCAGATAATTCTTGGCATTAGTTTCGTTTATCGTTGCTCGTTACTCGTTTTTCGTAAAAAGTGTGTCTTAATTATTTCAACGTGTTATTAAATCAATGATGGCAAGGATGCCAAATACGATACTGGCGATTCCATTCGTAGTAAAAAAAGCCAGGTTGACTTTTCTCAGATCATTTGGTTTTACTAGTGAATGCTGATAGATCAATAATCCAATAAAAATGACTTCTCCGATTTTATAATATAAACCGCCTTCAATCATGACACCTAAAACAATCAGTAAAGATGCTGTAATTAAATGAAAAAAACGGCTGATCCCTAACGCATCTTTCCCTCCCAATGCAACGGGAATGGATTTTAGTCCATGCTCCTTATCAAAAGATTCATCCTGTAACGCATATATAATATCAAAACCTGCCACCCAAAACAAAACAACAAATGATAAAATGAGGGGCTCGGGGCTAAAATAGCCTGTCATGGATAGATAAGCGCCTATGGGAGCAAGACTTAAAGCCAGTCCGAGTACCAAATGACAAAGTGCGGTAAATCTTTTCGTATAACTGTATCCGAGAATTACAAGCAGCGCAACCGGAGATAAAACAAAGCAAATTGTATTGATCATAAAGGCGGAAAACATAAATAATGCAGACATAATGATGGTAAACCACAATACACTATTGGCAGATAAAATTCCAGCCGGGATTTCTCGAATAACCGTTCGTGGATTTTTGGCATCAAAATGACGATCCAAATAACGATTGAAAGCCATAGCTGCACTACGGGCAAATATCATGCATAATAATACCAATAAAAGTGAGAATAAGTAAAAAGCTAAATAGATCTCTGCGCCACCCGATTCCATTTTGATAGATTGCACCCCCAGAAAAAACCCAACCAACGCAAAGGGAAGGGCGAAAATAGTATGTGCAAATTTTATAAGGGAAAGATAATTTTTAAATATAGACATGCGCAAAGATAAAACCTCCGGTGTTTCTCCAGAGGTTTTATAAAACTCTTAATTAGTTGCTGTATTTGCATTGATCAGCCCCCATCCATATTCTGATGAAGGAATAGGATACCTACTGCTATTCTGCTGCAGCCGACTAATCAATTGAGTACGTGTGAGGGAAGGATATTTACTCCAAACCAGTGCAGCTATACCAGCAGTAGTTGCGGTTGCCACGGAAGACCCACCTACCGTAGCCGGTGGATTCCCACTCATCGCCAGAGTGAGTGGCTTAACCCCATCTGCACCCCGTTGCATGACCACCACAAAATCGATCTCTGCTCCTTTATGACATTCGGTACAATTTGTAAAATTAGTACTCTCTATAACACCTGTTACTGCTTGAACTTCGGTCATATAAGCGGGGAAAATAACTCCATACCAGCCTGCAGACCAACCAAAAGATGTACCCCCGGCACAAAAGATCAGTTTACCTTTACCAAATGCATAACGAACAGCATCCGCAATCTGACTGTTGGAAGTGATACGACCCATACTCATTGAAATGATGCGCACATCACTTCTGTTACCGGCATTCACAAAAGCATCAGCTACCCCTTTATTCTCACGACTCTCATCAATTAAAACATCGACGGCAGCACGGCAGGAAACAAGATTGGCATTATATGCAACACCAACTGATGCACCATCCACCCCACGGGGTGCCAGACAAGCGCCGGCCATGGCAGTACCATGTCCACAACCATCAGCAGGTGTTTCAGCCGGACCGCTAGGAATTCCCAAAATAGTATTTCTGGGCAGTGTAACAATTTGTTCTATCGTTCTTCCCGACGAGGAACCCTGATTAAAAGCACTACCC
The DNA here is from genome assembly GCA_964654305.1 of uncultured Chitinophagaceae bacterium. Lineage (GTDB taxonomy): Bacteria > Bacteroidota > Bacteroidia > Chitinophagales > Chitinophagaceae > Lacibacter. The sequence continues at coordinate 430 of CAZZJD010000236.1, read as the reverse complement.
AGATTATCTTGATCCGGACTGGCACCTGTATCAATGATAAATACTTTGATTCCTTTACCTGTAGCCTTGGTCCAAGCCTGCTGTATTCCATGGTAATTATAATTCCATGAAGCTCTTGTTCCGGGCGTAATGGTGTTAAAATGAACACCATCAATGAGACCAGCTGTTGCTGTATTACTTCCGCATCCACTACTACTGGCTCTCCGAAGCTGTAAACGGGTTGATCGTCCATATTCAAACCCCATTGGCTCAACATATCTGACAAACCCCGATGCCTTTAATTTTTCAATCGTCGCATATCGCTCAATTCGGATATCCATTACAGGCAGTACAGTTTCAGGCCAGATTTCCATTTGTGACAACTCAATATCCGGTCTTGATTTTTTCTCTTCTTCATATATAATTTGTAAAACTTGCAATTTTGCTTCTT
>CAZZJD010000235.1:0-3530 GCA_964654305.1 uncultured Chitinophagaceae bacterium | reverse complement strand
CAGTTAAATCTTCTTCAAGCAAAAAAGATTGCTCTTCAAATTGAGCAGGATATTATTACAGAGAACTTTGATAGTACTCTGGTAAAATATTCTGGTAAAGTAGTTGCACCGGCTAAAATCATCCATAAATCATTTGTAGAGTTGTTTGAAGAGTGGACAATCAGCTATAAGCAAATGGATTGTGAGGTACATACCAATTACAACTCCTGTAGAAACATGATAAGAAAATGGGGTAAAGTAACCCAGGATAACATTTTGGATAAGTTAAATAAAGAAACCTTTTGTAATGGTACATATAACAGGAGGCTCACCATTTTAAAAAGCTTTGCAGATTGGTTGATAATCAAAGGGTACTGGAAGCAAAATCCATTTAACCTGGTACAACGTAAAAAAGTAAAGCATGTAAAACCTGTAAAGAGAGAACCATTTACCGAAGCTGAAATATCCCAGATACTACATGCTGTAAAAAATGATAGCTTCTGTTCTGCAGCCAGTTATTACAAGCATTCCCACTACTATGGTTTTTTGTATTTCATGTTTAAAACCGGTGTAAGAAATGCTGAAGCAATAGGATTGAGGGTAGGAAGTGTCAACTTTAAGGATAATACAATCATAATAAAAGAAGTAATGGCTCGTAACTTGAAAAGTTCCTCCTCAGTTCAAAGGGTAAGAAAGGAAACAAAAAATGGTAAGGTGAGACTTCTGCCCATAACCCCTGATTTACATGAAATATTACATCCACTCATTCAAGATAAACAGCTAGATGATTTGGTGTTTACATCCCATACCGGTAAGTCTATAGATGACCATAATTTTCAGAAAAGGGTATTTAAAGTAGTACTTGAAAAATTAAACATCAAAGAAAGAACACTTTATGCCTGCAGACACACCTTTGGATCTCGTTGTATTGATCAGGGTATAACTCCGGTAATCACAGCATTTTTAATGGGAAACAACCCAGAAACTGCTCTAAGGAAGTACACCCATTTAATCAATCTTCCTAAGGAACTGCCGAAAATATAGGATGCTATTACGCACACATCAGGCAGCTTCTTTAGAAAGCTTTCTGTCAATCTCGATAAATTGAGCCTCAACAGATCGTGGATCCCAATAATCAAATGATACCATTGGGGCTACACCCACATATCTTTCCATTTCTTCTTTGATTATATCAGCAATGTATTGTTCATTCCCGACAGTAGTTGCAATACAATCATGGATGGTGAATAATGGCAGGGTGGGGCGCTCCTCAGATATTCTTTTGCAAATAACATCTAAAATCAAATAGCTTTCGATTCTCTGCAGAAGAATAGCTAAGGTGCTGTGTTTCACTTCTTTTATCTCGCACATAAATCGATAAAGCTTCGGGAAATGTTTTTTAAATACAGTCTTCAATCCACCGCTATATCCTCTATTTTTGCTGTATAAACAGAGCATCATACGGTATTTTATTAAATCACGCTTAGTCATACCACCCCTTAATTCCTCCTCTTTAATAGTGAGCTTGTCTTCAAAAAACTCATAAATCCTGCCTGAGGCAACAAGTTTTTTGTACTCCTGAAACTCAATACTGGTAAGGATTTCAGAAGAATTATAGAACATAATGGAAGATATGGATAGAGAATCAAGATTATATGATGATATGGGTGATTTTGTGGGTGGTGGTGTGGTCTGTCTGTAAATCTGAAGGTCTCCTCCTTTTTTGTTAGAAAAATGTTTGTCGTTTGTCAGACAGAGCAATAAATAAGGCTGACTGTTCTTCAAATCCACACTAACAAGCGGATGTCCATCTAAAGAAATGAATCTTCTGATGATTTTATTGGATCTTGTTATTAAGGTGTGTGCACGCTTTCCCTTTTCATCAACATAAAATGGATATTCCTTATTCTTGAAATGCTCTAACATCATAAGTGCATGATAGAATTGCCTCTCTGGATCCTTTCTTCTGTCTGTTCCAATAATCCTGTCCCGATATTCAGGACATTTTTTCTTGAGTTCGTAGAGAATATTGGTGCTCACAGTTGCTTGCTCAATATCTACGGTTAAATGCTTAAACCATTTTGTTAGGTAGGGGTATTGATCGCTTACAGCTTTTTTACTATTCCGTTTTAAACACCTTTTCAGCGTAAAATCGGTGATTGTATACCATTCAGGCACTCCGAGATATTTATGATTCAGCTGATATCCTTTGCAGCTTTCACCAGGAATATAACCGCTAACAGTTTGTAATATGTTATGGCTTTTCAGGTATTCAAGATGCAACTTGTAGCTATTACCTAGAAGCTTTTCCAGAATTTTTGTACATAAGGGCACGGCTTGATCCTCTCCAGAATCATACTCCTCTTTGTTCAGCGTTCCTACATACACCCTTGAAATGAGATCCATTAGTTTATCTTTTTTGTATCCTGGGAACTTCGGAGGATGGTTTTTGATTATTTCTTCGATTCCTATCTTGTTTGATAATAAAATGTTCATTTAAGTTGATTTTGAAATAATAAATAATACAACCGCTGCTCCTCTCAATGTTCAGAGGAGCAACAGCTGTATTTTTGACATCATGCTGCAATTGGCATTTCATCATAGGTCTTACCGTTCAACATTCGCCCAGCCTTTTTCTTATTCTTTCCTCCCCATTGTTTGAAGAAAAAGGCAATGTTATTATCACTGCATTGCTGAAGTAGGTCTTCCACCCAAAGTTGATCCATGGGTCTTGATTTGTAACCTGATTCACCCCCCGCTATCACCCAATTAATTCCATCTAAATCGAACTTTGGAAGGGGGCCAATCAATGGCTCACAGGATAGGAATTTGACATGAGCACCTGTTTTACGCAAATCATCAATACGATGAACCACACGATCATCTTCTACTGAAACCCCCATCCAAATGTTTGGAGTCCAATTCAAATGTGGGCTCAATTCCAGTAACCTTTCTGATCGTTTTGTTAGCACTTGATAGGTGTGCTGTGGCGTATTGTTCATCGTATGGAACAGTTTTTGGATAAAATCCAATGGCACTTCCTTGTGAAACAAATCGCTCATCGAATTAACAAATACAATCCTTGGTTTTTTCCATTTGTACGGATCATTAAGGGTTTGAGGGTGAAGTGTTAGTTCAAACCCATTCTTGTACTTTTCCAAGCCCATAGCTTGGAGGCGCTTTGCTAATATTTCAGCATAGCAATTTTTACAACCCGCAGAGATTTTGGTACAACCTGTTGTAGGATTCCATGTGGTCTCAGTCCACTCAATAGTACTCTTTGCCATTTTATTTTAATTTAAATTTTCGGGAATATTCCCTTCGGGCACGAAATTCATGTAATGGCAAAAAGAAAAAAGGGGATTTAATCTCCCCTTTTTTTTTACAAGTCTTTCAAAATATCTTGAAGCTTTTTTTTGATTTTTTGGATTGCGCTTTCAGAGCCCTCTCCTCTAACAAATTTTGTATATTTTTCTGAAAAAGACTTTAGGGTACTTGGCTTTTTATAGGATTCATTCTTTTTAAAATAAAAATACTTTTGACAAAAAGTC
>CAZZJD010000234.1:0-3540 GCA_964654305.1 uncultured Chitinophagaceae bacterium | reverse complement strand
ACTTAATATAGCATAAACCCCCAATTTTTTCCTAACCCCCGGTTTTTAAAACACCATCCCCCCATTATAACAAAGTTGATTAAGCCCCCCATTGTTCTTCCTGAGGAATAACTTTTTCTATTATTTGTTGTGTGTGCGTTTTTAGAGGCTACTCCCACCAGAAACCCCTCCTACATCCCGAGCAACCAAACCATCCCCCTGGTACCAGGATGCAAGGAAGCTCATTTATTATTCACCACTTAAAACCAAATTAAAATGGTAACAGTAACATCATGTCACGAAAGACAAAAAACAGACGGCAGCACATTTGTAGTGCTTGAAATCTCAGGAGGAGTAGAACTTGTATTAAGTCAAAAGACGAACAGGTATTATGCGACCCTTCGAAAATGTACAATCCCTTTTACAGGAAAAATTGATGTAGCAAGACTAATGATTGGGCAAAAGATCCCAGGTCAAATTGTAAGGGCTATTTGCACCCCTTATGAAATAATTAACTCTCAGACAGGTGAAGTGATTACCTGTCAACACACCTGGGCTTATCAAGCTAGCGATAGTCAAGAGCTCATTGGTCATACAATGGTCAGTGATCTTCTTACTACTGCTTAATCAACATCCAATCACACATCTACAAGATTGCTCACGACCATTGGTAGAACAATCACATCAATCGCTACATGTAGTTCGTTAGTAGCGTCTTGTTTATAGTGGTTGATGATTGACACAGGGAGTTGGTTTCCACCAGCTCCCTTTTTTTATTTCTTCCCATTATACAATCATTAAAAACTCTAATTATGAAAGAACAGCATGTTGTTTCTGATCAAATGGCTGAAATCAGACTATCCTACAGGCCGTTGCGTAAACCTAATACACCGGTTATTAAAACTTCTCAAGAATCTTATAGACAAGCGATTAAATATTTTCCAAAAGATACGATTGCTCTGCAGGAGCATTTTATTGTTCTGTTTCTTAATCGTTCCAATTATTTAATTGGTGGCTTTTTGCTTTCTTCTGGAGGAATATCAGGCACTATTGCTGATGTTAGAATCATCCTGGGTGTTGCTCTTAAATCTGTTGCGTCCGCCATTATTATAGCGCATAATCATCCTTCGGGCAACAAATTCCCCTCAGCATCAGACAAAGACCTTACACAGAAGCTTAAATCAGCTGCTGCTCTTATGGACATACAGCTGCTGGATCATCTCATCATCACTCCTTCAGAAGGCGAGTATTACAGCTTTGCTGATGAAGGAATTCTTTAAACAATTAAACTCAAACTTTATGCAACTACAAACCGCATCAAGAAAAAAGGTGAAGATCAGAATGAACATTGCCTCACCTTCGGGATTTGGAAAAACTTACAGTGCCCTGCGTTTAGCTTATGGCATGACTGGAAATTGGGCAAAAATTGCGGTCATTGATACAGAGCATGATTCAGCATCCCTGTATGCCCATTTGGGGGGCTTTAAAACACTAAGACTTGATCCTCCTTTTAGTGCTGAGAGATACATTGCTGCTATTGAAACTTGTGAGAAAGCGGGGATGGAGCTCATCATCATTGATTCTATCACCCACATATGGAAAGGACAAGGTGGAATCTTGGAATATCAGAACTCTCTGGGAGGAAGATATCAGGATTGGGCAAAAGCTACACCGCTGTATCAGAAATGGCTGAATAGAATTCTTCAATCACCCTGCCATGTTATTACCACCAATAGAAAGAAACAGGCATACAACCTCATCACAGAGGGCAATCGTACAAAGGTGGAAAAAGCTGGTCTTGATGATGAAATCAGGGAGGGTTATGAATATGAAATGACCCTTGCATTTGAAATTATCAATGAAAAACACATGGCTAAGGTGAGTAAGGATAGAACTGGGCTGTTTGTACATCTGCCAGAATTTATCATCACAGAGGAAACAGGAAAGATGATTCTAAACTGGTGTCAAATGGGTGAAGCGATTAATGAAAGCATAATTAACGAACGAATAGGGGATTGCAAATCTATTCAGGAGCTGCTTTCTCTTTACAAGATGTTCCCACAGTATCAGCAAATCCTGAAGACAGAATTTGAGAAGCGTAAGCGCGAAATCATTGTTCAGCAGGAAGATAAGTCAACACATATTGCCACCACCACTAAATTCAATGCAAATGGAAAGTTACACTGATAACACCCTGGAATTAGTACCTGTATCACAAACTAATGTGCATAATATAAGTACAGATGCTCCCTTTATCCAAGCAAACACCATTGGTTGCTCTTTGGAAGAGATCAAGCAGGAACATATAATACCTGTATTTGTAAAAGACAATGAGCCACTGATTTCCCACGATGAGTTTATTGATGCTACACTAGACATAGCAACAGATGTATATCATGGCGAGATGATACTTAAACCATCTATACGTGTATCACACCCCATTAAAGGAAGAGTGCCTGATGCAAAGGATAAACCTGCTAATCAACTTCAAGAATGGGAAAAAACGCTGTATTATGAGCGAATGGCATTCATCATTGAACTTCCCTCGATACGGGATAGTGTAGGAGGTAATGTACTCAATCTCACCATTGGAGGAGTGAAAGCGTACAATCTGGATAATTTATACAGCAGAACACAGAGTGAACAGCATTTTAAAATCTTCGTTGGGTTTAAAAATCGCGTTTGCACCAATCTATGTGTATGGACAGATGGTTTAATAGATGATGTGAAAGTGAAATCAATCCCTCAACTTAAAAGTGTTGTACGGTCACTTTTAGAAAGTTATCGTCATGAGAAACACCTTGAGCATTTAAAAGCGTTCACCCATCACAGCATTACAGAGGAACAATTTGCTCATTTGATAGGTAGATGCAGGATGTATCAACATCTTCCTGGAGATATGAAAGCAAACATACCCCCTATTCTATTTGGAGATACACAAATGACCTCTGTGGTAAAGGATTATTACAGGGATAACAGCTTTTGTCGTGATGCAAGTGGTAATATCAATCTGTGGAAGCTTTACAACCTCTTCACTGGAGCAAATAAGTCCACCTACATTGATTCATTTGCATCCAGGAGTGTGAATGCTTTTGAGCTCGTAGATCAAGTGAGAAATGGGTTGGAATACAGGAATAATTGTTGGTATTTGACTTAAACAAAGAACCCACCTTTAATTAGGTGGGTTTTGAAAATATTATCACCTATCACATATTATTATTCTTTTACAATTTTGATGTTATGAGTTCCTTTTCTGTCATTCAATCTTAAAATATATGTGCCTGGAACTAAATCTTGAATATTTACTTCTTGTCTTCCATTTAGATTCCCAATATCAACTTGTTTACCTAAAATATCAAAAACAGCATATTCGTTATAAGTTCGTTGAGATTGAATAAAGACGCTCGATTTTGCTGGATTAGGATATACTTTTAATGAATTATCTACAATATATTCATTTGTAGATGTTGTAGTAGTTTGTATTTTGAATGTGTAAGGGGATTCGTAACTATTTTTATTATTTTGAGGATCACCAAGAATTCTAAAATAATACTGACCTGC
>CAZZJD010000233.1:0-3549 GCA_964654305.1 uncultured Chitinophagaceae bacterium | reverse complement strand
CAAATGGTGAAATCAGTTATCTGTCGTCGGTTATCTGTTTGTTAATTAACCGATAACGGCTAACAGATAACTGATAACTGCGAACAGCCAACCGATAACTTACAACTGATAAAACCTTCTATACCACTTCACAAACTCCTTCACTCCTTCTTCCACTTTGACCTGAGGGCGGTAGCCGGTGATCGTTTCGAGGGCGGAGCAGTCGGCGTGGGTGGCGGGCACATCGCCGGGCTGCATGGGCATGAGATTCTTTTTGGATTCGATGCCGAGTTCTTTCTCAATACCTCCAACATAACTACTTAATGGTACCGGATTGCTGTTACCGATATTCAATACCCTGAATGGCGCCGATGAAGTGGGAGTTGGGGCTTTATCGGTATCCCATCCATCGTTATACTCCGGAGCCAGAGGAACTAATCGGAAGATCGACTCCACTATATCATCCACATAGGTGAAATCGCGGATCATCTTGCCTTCGTTGAATAAATTGATGGGCTCATTTTTGAGCATGGCATTCGTAAATAAAAACAAAGCCATATCGGGTCGGCCCCAGGGACCATACACGGTGAAGAAACGGAGACCTGTAGTTGGCAATCCGTATAAATGACTGTAGGTATGCGCCATCAACTCATTGGCTTTCTTGGTGGCAGCATACAAACTCATTGGATGATCAGTTGTCTGCTCTTCATCCAAGGGCATTTTGGTATTTAATCCATACACGCTGGAAGAGCTGGCATACAATAAATGTTTCGTTTCATTATATCTGCATGCTTCCAGAATATTCAGAAATCCGGTGATATTGCTTTCGGTATAGGCATAAGGATTGGTGAGTGAGTATCGCACGCCCGCCTGCGCGGCGAGGTTGATCACAATATCGTACTTATGCTCGGCGAACAATCGATCGATCAAAACTTTATCTTGTAAATCGCCTTTTACAAAACGATAATTGGGATTGGATGAGACGATCTCCTTCCCTTCTTCGATCTGATTCGTATCAACACCCGCTTCTCTTAAACGCGCCAGCTTCAGATTGACATCGTAATAGTCGTTGATGTTATCGTAGCCGGTAACCTGATACCCTTTACTCAATAGCTTATTGGCTAAGTGAAAGCCGATGAAGCCGGCGGAGCCGGTGATAAATACAGTTGTTGGTTGTTTGTTATTTGTTGTTTGTTGCGTCATTTGTTTATGAAGGAATTGTTCTCGAAGTTGTTTTTGATGTCGTGGCTGTCTGAACTGTGATTAAGCTGATTGATTGATGGGCTATGATTGGGTTTTAATCAATTCAATCATTTAATCATTCTAATCAGAGTTCAAGACAAAAAGGGAAGGTTAGATGTTTCGCTAAGGCTCAACATGACGGGCAGACCCGATTGCTCCGCGCGTTCTGCCTTGCCTGGGCGCGGGATTGAATTCAGTTACTCTGTTTAATGGGAGCCAGTTTTATGGCAAAGGGCGGTGTCAGAATTGCCTACAACCTGACAACAGTCTCGCCTAAGGCGAGACGGACAACTCGACAACGTTTCGTTTCGAAATATTTCGGGACGAAACTGATAACCGTATTCCCCTCCGCGGGTTCTGCCTTGCCTGGGTGCGGGATTGAAATATTGGTCGTTGTTCGCCGCGTCATCCTGAGTGTAAGCGAAGGATCTCCTAAAGGGGATTAAGTATTAAAAATAAGATGTTTCGCTGACGCTCAACATGACGCTTCCCACTCAAAACTCATCTCTCCTATCTCCTAACTAACCTACAATCAGCCCGCATCTGACGCTGCAGGGGGACTTCGCCTCCAACTTACAACCCTTAACCTACAACCTCCAACCCTCAACTTCCTTCAATCTTCTCCTCACCGGAGTAGTACTTATAACCGTATTTGCGCTTGGTATAGTAGTAACTGTACTTATAACCATAGTATCCCTTCACCGTAACACCATTGAGGAGGATACCCATGGGTTTGAACTGGCCGGCATTATGCCATTCTTCGATGTCTTTGACCTGTTCGCGAAGAGTTTGACGGAAGCGGGTGAGCACGAGTGTGATATTCGTCCAAGCTTGCAGAAGCTGCGCATCGGATACGATCCCGTTCGGTGGGGTATCCATGACGATCACGTCGTAATGTGCATCCAAATAAGCTTTGAATTCATTCATTCTGTCGGAAGAAAGTAACTCTGATGGATTGGGCGGGACCGGACCGGCAGGGAAAAGATCCAGATGACCTTCATCGCCTACTCGTAATGCAATTTGAGAAAATTCATTCTTCCCGATAAGTGCCGTGGATATCCCTGTTTTTTCATTGTAGCCAAAACGCTTACTGAGTTTGGGACGACGAAGATCAAATTCCAGCAAAGCCACCCGTTTACCCTGTAGCGCAAAACTGCCGGCCAGGTTGGCAGACACAAAGGTCTTCCCTTCACCACTCATACTGGAGGTGAGCAATACATAGAATGGCTTATCATCCTTGGCATAATAGCGAAGGGCGGTACGCAGACTGCGCACCTGCTCTCCGAAGATGCTGCGATCCCGACGCTTGATATGCATAAGCTCATTTGTACTTGAAACCAGATCCAGTTCCGCCAACACCGGAGGTGTAAGCATTTGCTGGAGCTGACTCTTGCTGACGATCTTATTGTTCAGGAATTCCATGATCAGGGCAATCAGAAAGGGCAACCAAATACCGATGAGAAAAGCCGTCAGCATAATCTGACCACGATTGGGACCGATAGGGCTTCCCGGAAGTAAGGCCGGACGAATGATATAGGTATCAATAGCCACACTGGCCACTGCAATTCCGGCATCTTCATTCTTCTTTAACAGATCCAGGAACTGACTCAGTTTGATATTCTGCAATCGTAGAATTTCATTTAATTTTTTTTCTTCAAAAGGTGTAAGCCTGAATTTTGATTGGGCATCTGACTGCTGCTTGTTTAAGAAATCCTCAGATATGGAATTTAAGTTTTTATAATTCTTTAGTTGGACATCCAAATTTTCTCTTGCTTCATCGATCTGTTTATCCAGCAGCTTTAATTTAGGGTTATTCTCCGTTACAGTCAATGCCAGCTTTTCTCTTTCTGCCCAAAGTGTTAATAAATTACTAATTATGCTTTGAGTATTGTTATCGTCAACACCCAGTAGTGCCAGTTGATTGTTTTTAGTATTGGGGTCTTTGAGATAGGCTTCCGATGAATTAAGTATCGCTTTTTGCTTCCTAACATTCCACCATTCATCGTCGAATCCAATGTATTTATCCAAATAACCTCCACTTAAAATAACTCCTTTATCCGCTTTAAACTGCGCCAAAACCATTTCAATTGAATCCAGAGATACAGCCAATGGTTCGAGTCTGCTCGCTATGAACTGAAGGGCCTGCTCCTGTGATTTTCTTTTTTCTACCAATAAAGAATAGTTATAGATCCTGATCAATGTATTCAATACATCAACTGCCTGTTGTGGCAAAGTAGTCTGATAACTCATTTCAACCACATTACTTACCTTGGAAGCAGCAGCAGAGATTGAACTAACTAGACCAAATGCCTCATCCCAGGGGTCGGT
>CAZZJD010000232.1:0-3558 GCA_964654305.1 uncultured Chitinophagaceae bacterium | reverse complement strand
GTCTGTCTTTCGCCAATGTAATAATCCAAACGGGCATGGGCATAATTACGAGCTTTATGTAACCATCAAAGGCAATCCCGATCCCGATACCGGTTTTTTGTTTGATGTTAAGCAGCTGAGTGAACTGATCCGTATTCATGTCATTGAGCATCTGGACCATAAGAATCTGAACATTGATGTCCCATTTTTAGAAGGTAAAATGTGTTCCACTGAAAATCTGGCCATAGCCATCTGGAATCAATTATCCCCCCATTTGCCTGAAAAAGTTCATTTGCATTGTATCAAATTGTATGAAACGCCCCGCATTTATGTAGAATATTTTGGCGGGAACTAAACCTTTCCTGTTTCTTTTTGTTTAATTATTTAAAGGATTTTAGTCTAAAACATGAATACTCATAAGGTGGCGGTTTACCGTCAGGAACATTTTAATGCGGCGCACCGCCTGCATCAGCCTGAATGGTCAGATGAAAAAAATGCAGATGTGTTCGGGAAATGTAATAATCCTTCCTATCATGGGCATAATTACGAGTTAATCGTAAAAGTGACCGGTATACCTGATCCTATGACAGGATATGTAATGGATTTAAAAGTATTGAGTGATCTCGTCAAAGAACAAGTGCTAGATCGCTTTGATCATAAGAATCTGAATTTGGATACAGCCGAATTTAAAGACCTGAATCCGACAGCTGAAAATATTGCGATCGTAATTTATGATCTATTAAGACCGCACATTTCAGCAGATAAAGAGTTAAAAATTCGATTATATGAAACGCCGAGAAATTTTGTAGAATACCCGGCATAAAAAAATATTATGGCTTATAAAAAAATTGAACAGTACGATAGTTCTACTACCAATGGATTGATGGAGCATTATAAAGATGTTCTTAAATTGCTGGACGAAGATGCAGATCGCGAAGGTTTACAAAAAACTCCCGAACGGGTAGCAAAGGCCATGCAATACTTGATGCAAGGCTATCACATGGATGCGAAAGCCATTCTGGAAAGTGCGAAGTTTCATGAAGATGTGAGTGAGATGATCATTGTGAAGGATATCGAATTGTATAGTATGTGCGAACACCATATGCTTCCATTTTTTGGCAAGGCACATATTGCTTACATACCCAATGGTGTGATTACCGGTTTAAGTAAGATCGCCAGGGTAGTGGATGTTTATTCAAGAAGATTACAGGTGCAGGAAAGATTAACTACACAAATACTCGAAGCTATTCGCGATGCCTTAAATCCTGTTGGCGTAGCGGTTGTTATCGAAGCGCAGCATTTATGTATGATGATGCGCGGGGTACAAAAACAAAATTCGCTTACAACTACTTCTGCGTTTCATGGTCAGTTTGAAAATCAGGCTACACGGAGTGAATTTATGAAGCTGATATCGAAAAGGCTGAGTTAGTTCCTTCTCATTAACTCCGCCCTTCTTTTAACTCCGTCCTTAAGGGCGGAGTTAAAAGAAGGGAAGCTATCTCCTATCTTCTATATTCCTATTTTTGCACACAATTATTTTTTATGAGTCACGCATTTATTTTCCCCGGACAGGGATCTCAGTTTACCGGTATGGGTAAGCCGCTTTATGACAGCAATGAAAAAGCGAAGCAAATGATGGAAACGGCCAATGAAATTCTAGGCTTTCGGATTACGGATATCATGTTTGCCGGAACGGATGAGGAGTTAAAACAAACTAATGTTACACAGCCCGCCATTTTCATTCATTCTGTGGTAGCCTTTGAATGTCTGGCTGAGCAAAAACCGGATATGGTAGCCGGCCATTCACTGGGAGAATTTAGTGCCTTAGTGGCCAATAAAGTATTGTCTTTTGAAGATGCCTTAAGATTAGTAAGTGTAAGGGCCGAAGCGATGCAGAAAGCTTGTTTGAGTCAGCCATCTACCATGGCAGCTGTATTGGCTTTAGCCGATGATAAAGTAGAAGAAATATGCAAACAAATACAGGAAAGTTCCGGCGAAGTGGTGGTGCCTGCGAATTATAATTGTCCGGGACAATTGGTGATTAGTGGATCCCTTAAAGGTATTGAGCTGGCTTGTACCGCAATGAAAGAAGCCGGAGCAAAGCGTGCCTTGGTTTTACCGGTGGGTGGCGCGTTTCATAGTCCGCTGATGGAGTCTGCCAGAGAAGAGTTGAAAGCGAAAATCGAATCTACTTTATTCAATGATCCGTCTTGTCCGATCTATCAGAATGTGGTGGCAAAAGCAGTTAGCAATAAAGATGAAATCAAACAAAATCTGATCGCTCAACTGACGGGGGCGGTTAAGTGGACGCAGAGTGTGCAGGCAATGGTGTCGGATGGGGCTATACAATTTACAGAATGTGGACCAGGCAAGGTGTTGCAGGGATTGGTACAGAAAGTTTATAAAGAAGCAGTGGTAGCCGGATTAGGTTAAGGGTAGGGAGAGAATAATTTTAGAAGGAAAATTTTAAGCAAAAATAAACCCCCGCGAAGCGGGGGTTTATTTTTTTATTGTATTTATTGTCTAAGCATAACCCTTCCCGTAAAATGTACAACCCCGTTTTTATACATAAAATCAATTGCGGAACTTGAGGTTAAAGGGGCAAATAGCGAACCGGATTGGAGCTGAAAGCCATATCTTCCTGCACTCTGGGCCATTTGAACTTTAGCTCCAGAAATTGTGCTTACGCCTGCCGTGCTTACATCAAGAATATTTAATGCAAATTGTCTATCAATAAGAATATGATCCTTAATCATTTGGACAAAGATTGGTTTATTGCTGGTAAACCAAGCGTTAATATTTGGAAAATTTAATGTACTAAGGATATTTCTGAATGCTGAATCCACAGGGGCAATTATTGTTACTATTTGTGAACTAAGAATTGTTTTTATAGTTGGATCAAAACTTTCAGCCAATAGAATTGCTTGTTTAAGTGAATCAATCCCGCTACCGCCGACTATTATATCATTATAAATCGTATTTTTTGAAGGCACAAATAAATATCCGTATAAATCTAAACCTACAGGACCGGCAATTAATGCCAACTTGTGTAAGTTGCCATTGGAGGCAGTTATATTTCTATCAGAAGCAGTTGTCGAAATCAGGGCACCATTTACGGTTATAGCATTAGTTATATTGCTGGGCCTTGATATAAAAACTGAGTCAGGTTCTGGTAAATTATTAGTTGAAATGGTATATTTCTTTAAATTTTTTGTACCAACGGGGATGTCTGTCGTCAAAATTCTTTCACTCAATGTGTGGTAACGTATGTCTTCTTCTGACATATCAATACCAAAAGCATTTATTAGTTGATCATTTGGGGCAAAAACGGTCATATTTCCTGATAAGGCGTAAGGATAAGGATTCAAACTAGCAAGATCGACACCCTTTTTAAATTGAGTTAATGCAGCATCATTACTAACAATATTATATAAATTATTAGTAACCGGAACAGCATGTGTGATACTGTCAATATTGTTAATTAGGAAAGTTCTTATTGAAGAATTTTTTAATCTTATTGTGTTTGTATTGCCTGTATTAGTTACACTGTCAATGTCTGCAATGGGGATGCCAGTAACA
>CAZZJD010000231.1:0-3563 GCA_964654305.1 uncultured Chitinophagaceae bacterium | reverse complement strand
ATCCATATTTAGCGAATTTTCCCTATGACAAACAGTGTCATGATTTAGCATCAAAATGGTATGCATACGACATGCAGAATCTAAAACATCAATCAACTTCAAGGAAGTTAAATGATTTTCAGTCCTGTATTCGTTGATTAGCGCTAGAAATGTAAATTCCGGACCATGTTGACCCCCCATTCCGTTTTATGTTGACCCCCCATTCCGGGATGTTGACCCCCTTGGATTATTTTCAGAAATGAGTTAATTTCCGGGATGTTAACCCCCTTAAAATATGGTTGGATTGTAAATGATAAATGACATTCCGGCATGTTGACCCCTCATTCTATCAATTTATCCATTTGTTTTTGATTCTGTTTGCAGTTCTAAATTTTAACTGCAATGGCTCAGAAACCAATTACTATGGATTTACTAAAACAAATTCACCGTTTAAAAACTAGTGGTATTTCAATCAAAGAAATTCAACGCCGGATTCCCATTAGTCGCAATAGCATTCGGAAATATTTAAAGAAAATAGATTCAACAATTGTCAAACAAAATATTCCTCTTGCTGAAACTGTATATTCTAATGATGTGAATGAGGTCAATACACAGCGATTGTATTTGTTGACGCAACATTTTGTTAATCAAGCACATGAGCTAAAAAGAACCGGTGTTACGCGTCAATTGCTGTGGAATGAGTATTGTGAGAAGCATGAGAATCCATATCGATATAGTCAATATTGTTATCACCTAAATCAATGGCTTAAAAAGTCGGATTTATCCATGCATATGGAGTATACTCCGGGAGATTTAATGTTGGTTGATTTTGCCGGAAAAACATATCCTTATATCAATAAACCAACCGGAGAGGTTAATTATTGCCAAGTATTTGTAGCTGTTTTACCCTTTAGCGGAAAGGTTTTTTGCCATGCAGTAAAATCTCAAAGAACGGAAGACTTTGCTCATTGCATCAATGAAATGCTGCGATACTTTGGCGGCGTTCCCAATTGTATCGTAAGCGACAATCTCAAAACAGCAGTCATTCGATCTTGCAGATTTGAACCCGTATTTACGCAGTTATGTCATCAGATCTCTGAGCATTATAACACCACTTTCAACGCCACCAGGCCTCGTAAGCCAAAAGACAAAGCGATGGTCGAGAAAGCAGTAAACATTGTTTATAACAGAATATATGGTCCACTAAGAAATGAGTCCTTCCATAGTATAGAACAGATCAACCAAGCCTTCCGAATAAAACTGGAAGAATTAAACCATGCAGCATATAAAGGCTCTCCTCATAGTCGTCACTTCATATTTGAAAGAGATGAAAGAGATACTTTAAAACAACTTCCTTGTTCTGAATATAAACTAAAACATGTATCTGTTCAAACTGTGCAAAAGAACTATCATATCCAACTGAATGAAGACAGGCATTATTACAGTGTTCCGTATCAATACGTAGGAAAAAAAGTTGAAGTTCTGTATGACAGCCATCAAATAGAAATATTCTATCAAGGAGAAAGAATTGCTGTGCACAAAAGAGAAAGATATACCAAGATGTATCACACCATAACAGAACATATGCCACCGGCTCATCTACATATTTATGAACGAAAAGGATGGAGTAAAGAATATCTTTTATCTAAAGCAAAAGAACAAGGAGTTCATATTGAAAAAGCAGCAGCATTGATCTTAGAAAGTAATTTGCGTGTAGAACAAAATTTTAAGTCATGTATGGGTTTGTTGTACTTATCTAAACGCTTTGGGAAAGACAGATTAGATGCTGCTTGCAAAAGAGCCTTACTGGGTACAAGAGTTAATTACACCATTGTAAAGAGGATATTAGAGCTTGGATTAGATAAGGTAGAGCAGCTCAATCAAGCAGATAAAACAATCCTTCATTCAAACATAAGGGGAAAAGATTATTATCAATAACCATAAAAAAGTAAAATCTATGAGTACAACACAAACGCTTGAACAAATGCAACAACTTAAATTAAAGGGGATGTATCACAGCTATCAATCACAATTAGAACTGCCTTTAAATCACCAACTGGAAGGACGGGAACTAATAGATCATCTTATACAATCAGAGATCCATTACCGCATGAATGAAAAAACAAATGCTTTACTCAAACAAGCTAAACTAAAATTGAATGCCACTATACATGATATAGAATGCAGTGCCACTAGAAACTTAACAAAACAACAACTTGCAGTGTTAGCAGAAGGAAGGTATATTAAAACTGCCACCAATATTCTAATCACTGGAGCAACGGGCTGTGGTAAAAGTTATTTAGCATGTGCACTTGGACATCAAGCATGTATAGAAGGAATCAAAACTCTGTATCTAGGAATGAATAGATTTATAGAACGATTGACACTTGCTAGATTAGATGGATCAAATATTAAGTTGCTCAATAGTATAGAAAAACATCCTCTACTAATACTAGACGACTTTGGATTACAACCATTGAATAAAGAAATTAAATTGGCCCTATTACAAATCTTGGAAGATCGATATGATAAAGGAAGCACTATCATCACATCACAACTCCCTGTAATGGCTTGGCATGAATACATTGATGATCCAACTCTTGCTGATGCAATACTTGACAGATTGACAGCATCAAGTATTAAAATAGAATTAAAAGGAGAATCAAGAAGAAGAAAAAAATAAATACTTTTGCAGAACCAAAAACATGGATAAATTGATAACAGATTCTGTGGGGTCAACATGACCGGAACAGGGGGTCAACTTGAACGGAATTTACAATTTATTTAAAATAGGATACAATAATTATGTTAATTTTTGTATCAAGAATCTATTCTATGTTTCTCTATTTACAAAGTTGAAATTTCTAATCTAATATTTCTACATCATATCCTATCCAATTTGAGGAAGATTCATTTGTTTTATTCTTGTCTTTCTTTTTAAACATAAATAAGTACTTGCCCAAAACTAAGTTGCCAAAGGAGTTTTTAGCATATGCATCAACTTTTACAAGATAATAGTTTATTTCATCTGGCTTTGAATCTAATATTAGGCTTTTTTCATTCAGTTCCTCTTTTTTTCTTTCGATTAGATTCTTGCAAACTAGTTCCATTTTTATTTCATTGCTATCAATTTTTGAAAATTTTTCTTCACACTTTGATTGATTAATTCGTATTTCATTACTGTCTCGAACTTTATATTGAGGATTATTAATGTAAAACCTATTTATCCTTTCAATACACTCTTCAAGTTTTTGGAGTTTTAGTTTCTTTGATTTGTCTATTTCAATTAGAATAGAATCATATTGTTTAATACGAATATCAAGTTCATTAATTTCTAAAACTAATCCCACTTTATTCAAAACAGGCGCATTTTCAATTGACATTAATTTATATGAGTATTTATCTTTAAAATTGTTTTCTACATAATTATTTTTAAACCATTTTGATGCCTCAGCTTTTATTTCATCACTAGAAGATACTTTGTTCTTATTGACTATTTGCTGTTTACTAGTGTTTTTTAATCCTGAACTATTTTTGTTTTGTGAATAGCTTTTAGTTAGTGTAAATGTTACAAAACAACTTAC
>CAZZJD010000230.1:0-3564 GCA_964654305.1 uncultured Chitinophagaceae bacterium | reverse complement strand
AGCCACATCCTGATGATAACTGCCTAAAATTTTTAAAAAAATATTTAGAGCTTTATTAAGAAACTCCAGGGCCTTATTGTATTCTCCTTTTTCATCACAAACTGCACCAATATTAAAGTATAAATTAGCTATTTCACAATCATCATTAACTAATGTTTGCAATTTTATATTGATTGATTTTTGATAAAACTCATTAGCTTTATGATATTGTCCTAGTTTTTTTTCTAAATGACCAAGAGCCCTCATTAAATCAAAATCATTATGGAAGATTTTAGATGATAGATATATAGAAGCTTTATATTGTTCAACTAATTCTTTATCAAAAACTAAAAGCGCCTTTAGAGCCAACCAAAATGATTCTTTAGTTTTAAATTTATTGAGAGGCATTAATTGAGTCAAGAACTCTTTTCTTAAAATATGAAGCTCCCTTTCATTTAATTTCTCATCCAACTTCAACAACGCCTTCCAGTCATTCTCGGTCGGCTCTTCCAGTATTTTATTGATGGTTGCTTCAACTCCATAGGTCTTCAGATAGTAAAGTAATGGACGGATGCATAAATCCATTTGTTCTGTGCCGGTATCTATTAATGCTGTGACCAATTCTAAATCTCCCGAAAGCGCCTGTTCGCACAAAAAAGATTCGATGGCCGACTGATGAAGCTTGTTGCCGGATGATAAGGTGGTCTGTATGTAAGCTAAATCGATAGCAGGTATTTGGTGCTGTAATTTTACTCCGAGAAGGTATAATAATGCTCCCTCTACTGTAAAGGCTACGCATCCGTTCATATCCTTCACATATCTACTCACCCAGCCCATATTTTTCATCCTGGCATACGGAGCGTTGACCAGGTCGGAAGTGAGATAGGGTTTCAGGGTTTCGTTCTTGAGTAAGTCATCCAACAATAGTTCATTCTCTCCTTTCAGCCATACCTCATCGGTCAGTAACTTTAAAAAGGCTTGCTCTGTTTCACTGAAGGTATTGAACCAGTCCTGCCAGATATGCAGATGTTTGCCGCCCTTCTTGGGCAGTGTCTTGCCATTATAGATCTCCAAAAACAAGCGCAGCACCAGCGGATTATTGATCTGATTGTAGATGGCACGGTCGAAGGTGGCGATATCATCAAAAGAAAAGAGTGGCTTATAGCGATTCTTTTCCTTGGCAGCATAATTCTCCCATGCCCCTTTCATTTCATTCATATCCAGCGGTGTGAGCCAGAAAACATAAGCTCCCAATCCCTTTTCATTCTCTTTGTTCTCCCCGTATATATAATTCAAATCCTGTTCGTCTGTTTTATAGCGCTCCAGATCCGATTTGGTATTGGCGCGTCCCGTTACCACAAACTTGATACTGCCGGGCTCTATCATTTTACTCCACTCGATGATCTCCTGCCAGATGGACTCGGCATTATGCGCTTCATTCAATCCGTCAATCAGTATAAAGGTGGGCTCTGCCTGCGTACCGGCAATGCTTGTATATTTATCCAGTCCTGTCGCCTCATCCACATTCAAGAGATAGGCCACCTGTTCCTTTAATCCGGATTTCTCCATCCTTCCGGCTCGTATCAACAGACTGGGATAACCTCTTTCCGTATATTGTTTCTGTATTTCTGCCAGCAGATTAGTTTTGCCGCTTCCGGCTTCCGCTGCTATGAAAAATATATTCGCCCTCGCACCGATCCACTCCCGTAGTTTGATCTCCATCTGTTCGCGGTGCTGATAAACACCCGGGATGATTTTCTTTTCACTGACCAATGTGTCTATCAATAATTTGTTTTCCTCTTCAATACGCCTTAGAAAAACTTCTTTCGTGAAGTTATCCGGTGTGAACGGGATTTCTTTTTGCTTATCTCTCAAGAGTAAGTTGAGCTTCTCGAGGATTTTACCAGAGGTTTGTTTTTCCGTTCCTTCCGGACTGAAGAATTTGATTGTTTTGCCAGTATAAGACTCGTAGGCAAATATCTGTTCCTTGCTTTCCTTTTTGAGCGCTACTTCTCCGGGCACAATAAAGAAAGGCAGGATATTCATCGCTTCGTCGGCTTTATTTTGTATCCAGATATTCAAATCCTTATGCTGTACATTTTCAACCGTTTCAATATCGGCAGACTGCAAGAGGTAGGTTTCGCCGTGCTCACGCTTATACATCGGATAATCCTTCGCAAAAGTCATTTGCTCCAGTAGTGAACGAAAAAGCGGGAAGTATTCATCCCATAGTTTAGTGGAGGAATCCGCATCCAGCGTCAAACCATGACCCAGGTATCGATTTCTGAAGTTAATCAGCATGCCGATAGCGGTGGCTTCCTGTTTTTTTAACTGACTATCTCCGTTGGCATCTATATATTCAATCTCTCCCTTGTATTGCTTAACCTTCTTACCGGTTTCTATCTGCTCGTAATAAGTGAGAAGCTCCGGACAAAAGAAGGAATGGTTTTGATCCTTCAGATATTTTAATGCCTCGCGGATATAGTGGTTCCACTTGCCAAACGCTGTTTCTGCAAGGTTCTGTTGGAATAAAGCCACCATGCCCCTGTCTTTAATTGGGCTGTTGAAAAATTCAGAAGCAGCTAATAGACCGAGGTATTTCAGATAATTCAGAAAAGTATCTTTAAACAGATTGATTCTTGTCCAGGGATGCTTCTCCAAAATAGCCTGTCTGAGCGGGTAGGCAATCACATAAGGTAGCTGGCTGATAAGCTGCTGGTCTTCAGGAAGTATCGGCAACTCTTCCATCTGCTCCGTCAGCATTTGCTGGCAGACCGGACAGTTCATTGCAACAGGGAATGCTGCTTTTGATAGAGCGATAGCGCAGTTATCGGTTAGGCAGATGAATGGCATGGGTTGAAGATAGAAAACTTAAAACATAAATATACAATCTGGCAGCTATTACAAGATTGAAATATTGGTGCAAATATCGACGCCTACCCTTGTAACCAATTTACAATCTCATTTATTTATTGGTCGTTTACGACCCTCAGCGTCAACGGCTACAAATACCATATTGCAGGAGCAGTTTAAAACCACATCCCGAGTTTTAAGATTTTCACTGGTCACAACAATTTTTATACTCATTGAGGTAGTACCTGTATTAATAATTTCTGCATCAAGACTGACAAGATCGCCTATGCGCATAGGATTCACAAATTCAATATTATCTACAAACTTAGTAACCGCATAGCCACCGGAATATCTTACTGCCAGGGCATAACCAACCTGATCCATCCATTTCATTACTTCTCCCCCATGAACACTTCCACCAAAATTCACATCCGTAGGTTCTGCTAAAAAGCACATGTTTAGTTTATTGTTCATATTAAAAGACATTTAATTATGATAAGTAAAGTAACACATAACTAAGTTAAAAGAAATCTTGTGTATATCTTTAAGTTTACAAAAAGATAGAAAACATATGCGACTCTTAATAATTACTGCAACCACGACACTTATCATTGCGTCATTTCAAGTCGCTTGCTCAGATGCAAAATCAAAGCGTAATAATCTTACATATAAGAAAAATACATGGACTGATTCTATACCTGAACCCGTCGGATATGTGAATGATTTTGAAAA
>CAZZJD010000229.1:0-3569 GCA_964654305.1 uncultured Chitinophagaceae bacterium | reverse complement strand
AGAACTCTCAATTCATTATTGTTACCCACAATAAAATGACGATGGGGGCAGTGGATGTGATATATGGGGTAACTATGCAGGAGGCAGGGGTGAGCAAACTGGTTCCCGTGGATTTTAGAGGGTTGAATTAATTAGTAATTGGGTTTTGATTGTTTTGATATACAGATTTTATGCAGCGTATTGCCTTATTTCCCGGAACATTTGACCCGATTACAGTTGGGCATCTCGATATTATTGAGCGTTCTCTTCCTTTGTTTGATAAATTATATATTGGTATAGGTCGTAATGCGAGTAAAGTTCCCATGTATTCAGAGGAGCAAAGATTACAGTGGATCCGCGAAATTTTTGCGCATGAAAAAAGAATTGATGTTGTGGTGTATGAGGGATTGACAGTAGATTGTTGTAAAAAGATCGGAGCCAAATATATTCTAAGAGGAATTCGTTATGTGAATGACTTTGAATATGAAAAAGCGATTGCAGATATGAATCGCAGTCTGGATGAAAGTATCGAAACAATTTATCTTACATGTCTTCCTCAATATACATCTGTAGCCTCCACCCTCGTACGTGATGTTATAAGAAACGGCGGTGACGCTTCTCCATTTTTGCCATCGCAGGTGAATAAGACGGTTTATGGTGAAATCAGTTGAAAGTCTGGATTTACTTTTATGTTTTAACTTTTCACTTTTACTTTAGCAAACTTGCAAAATAAAACAAAGCCGATCCGGCCATAAGAACTAGTGTTATAGTCCCCCAGAAGTTTTGTCTTTTTGAATTGGTGTGCTCACCCATTATTTTGCGGCTATTGGAAATATGCAAGATCAATCCAATTAAAAAGGGTGCGATCAATCCATATAGTACGGCCGTGATCCAAAGGGCTTTTATAGGAGAAATATTTAAAACGTGAATGGAAAACCCAAGGATCATAGAGATGATCATGGTGATATAAAATCCTTTGGCCTGATTGAACTTTTTATCAAGGCCGTCGGGCCAGTTGAATGTTTCCGCCATCATATAACTCAGTGCTCCCGACAGAATGGGAATTGCCAGTAATCCGGTACCGATAATTCCGATACTAAAGAGTAGATATGCGAATTCTCCTGCGAGTGGATAGAGGGCTTGCGCTGCATCATGTACGGTATTGATCTGATAAATATTATTTTGATGAAATACGGTAGCCGCAGTAAGTATGATAAAGTACATAATTAAGTTAGAGAAGATCATGCCGATCTTTACATCTCTTCTCATGGCATGAAGGATGCGGTTGCTGACGATGGTGTGCTTATGAATGATCTCTTCTTTTTCCATATTTGCTTGCCAGAAGAAAAGATATGGAGAAATAGTGGTGCCTAAAATAGCGATAAGGGTTGCTGCAAATGCTGCATTCCATTTTATGTGTGGCACGAATGAAAAGAAAAGGATTTCTTTCAACGATTGCGGATAGAGAAAAGGCACGATGGCATATACAAGTAAAACAAAACAGATCCATTTTAAGATGCCGGCTATTTTTTGATAGGGAAACTGAATCATAAGCCAAAGCATCAGTACAATAAAAGCAAGTGCGATGAAGTTAGAGTCTAAAGAAGGGAAGAGCATATGTCCAACGGCTCCAATGGCGGCGATATTAGCACCGATATTTAATGTGATGGCGGGGAAGGATAGGAGGAGTACTGCGTATAAAATCCATTTCGGGTAATGGCCTTTGATGACTTCAGTTAATCCTTTTTGCTGAACAAGTCCGATGCGCGCGCACATTTCCTGAATGGATATCATGAGGGGAATGCTCAGCCAGGCGGTCCACAAGGATTGTAATCCAAATGCGGCGCCGGCTTGTGTGTACGTTGTTATGCCCGAAGGATCATCGTCGCCGGCGCCGGTAATAAAACCCGGACCAATCCGCTTCCACCATCGTTGTATCCAGTCTTTCATGAGCTAAGTATTTCTCTTACACAAGGTACAATAAAAGAAGGTGTCGGGGTGTCGGGGTATCATGGTGTCAGAAAAAGTCAAATGTAAAAACTCAGAACCTCAAAAACGGTTGTCATTGTTCTAGTAGTTCTCATGGTTCTCTTTATTGTCTGGGTTGTTTTGGCTGTTTTTCGAAAGACGAGAATCGATAGACGAGAATCGATAGACGATAAACAATAAACGAAACAGTTGTCGTGGTAAAAATAAGCCCCGACATCTCGGGGCTTCATATTATGATTTAGAAGTTTAAAAGTTTATAAAGACCCTTTCAACTTTAAAAACTTTATGAACTTTACAAACTCTAATTCTGCTCAAGTCCACTGAAGAAGAAAGATCCTTCAATCTTTGCATTCTCATCGCTGTCACTTCCATGAACAGCATTCTCTCCAACAGAGCTTGCATATAATTTGCGAATGGTTCCTTCATCTGCTTTAGAAGGATCCGTAGCGCCAATAAGTTTTCTGAAATCTGCTACCGCATTATCTTTCTCCAAAATGGCAGCAATGATCACTCCGCTGCTCATAAAATCTACCAACTCGCCGTAGAAGGGGCGCTCCTTATGAATTTCGTAGAATTTGCCTGCTTGTGCAGGAGATAAATGCAATTGCTTCAGTGCCACCACGCGAAACCCTGCCTGTAAAATATGATCCAGAATTTTACCTGCATAGCCTTTTTTCATCGCATCAGGCTTAATCATCGTAAATGTACGGTTACTCATTGTTTATAGTTTAATGGGCGGCAAAGTTAAGGAACCATACTGTATTTTCCCCTACTTTTGCCTTCTTTATGGAGGCAATCAATCTATTATACCCGCTTCTTCAGGAACCACGTAATATCGTTATCACCACACATCAGAAACCGGATCCGGATGCCATGGGTTCTTCCCTATCACTTTATCATTTTTTGCGATCTTTTAAACATACAGTAAAAGTAATTTCTCCCACCAATTGGGCCGCATTCCTGAACTGGATGCCAGGTTGTGATCTGGTGATCGATTTTGAAAGTCATCACCAAGAAGCAGAATCACTAATTCAGGCAGCAGATTGGATTTTCTGTCTCGACTTTAACGCGCTGAACCGTACCAAAAGAATGGCATCTTCTTTAGAGAAATCATCTGCAAAAAAGATTTTAATCGATCATCACAGAGAACCGCAACTGGAAGTATTCCATTGGGGAATCAGCAATATTCAAAAAAGCTCTACCAGCGAAATGATCTATGATTTCATTTGCGAGAGTGGTTATGCCGATCGCATCAATGATCCGATTATGAAGTGTTTATATGCCGGTGTGATGGGAGATACAGGCTCATTCAGATTTTCTTCGGCCACGGCAGGCGTACATGAAATGGTTGCTTCTTTCAAACGTAATGGATTACAGCACACTGAAATTCATGAATTGATCTACGATAATTATCTTGAGAACAGATATCGATTTATCGGCCATATACTTACTCATCGTTTAGAAGTAGACTATGAAATGAATACAGCTTTGATATGGGTTACTAAGCAGGATCTTTTGAAATATCATATAAAGACAGGGGATACGGAAGGTCTGGTCACTTATCCACTCGGTATTCAAGGGATAAAACTTGCAGCCATATT
>CAZZJD010000228.1:0-3572 GCA_964654305.1 uncultured Chitinophagaceae bacterium | reverse complement strand
GCGATTTTTTAAAGGAGGGCAAAGATAGGGAATCAACCCTTAGTTGCCAAATGAAGTCTCCATTATGACCGCATATTCTCATATTGAAGCGGAATGCCCAGATTCCAACCTTTAGAGGCCTGTATCACTTCCTGAAGATCATCAATCTTCTTGCCAGTTACCCGAACCAGATCATCATTGATGGATGCCTGCACTTTTAACCCACTATCTTTTATATGCTTTACGATCTTTTTCGCATCTTCCTGCTTCAGTCCGTTGCGTACACTAATCTCCTGTTTAACCAATTTACCGCTTTGTACGGCAGCCTTACTCTGATCAAAAGCTTCGGGAGCAATACCTTGTTTGTGGGCCCTATTAATCAGTACATCAATCAGCTGACGCAACTTCATGTCATCTTCCACTTCAATGGATAGTTTAAATTCCTTTTTATTCAGGTCGATTACTACATGGCTGCCCTTAAAATCAAAGCGATTGGTAATTTCTTTGGTAGTAACATTCACGGCATTGTCTAGTGCCTGGGCATCTACTTTGGATACAATATCGAACGAAGGCATAAGCAGTTTATTTGTTGGTAAAGGTAAAATCTTTCTTCTGTATAATCGTGCAGTACCGTCACCCAAAATCATGATTCAACAAAAGATTTTAAAACCCAAGTAAAAATCATAATTTTATCTACTGCTTTTGGCAGCACTCACTAATACTCTGATCAACATCCTGCTCGTCCGTATATCCTCTTTACCAATTTTTAAATAGACCGTATGATCAGGAGTTGTCTTTTTTTGTTTTTAATAGTGTTGTCTGGTTTGTCAAATGCACAAATCAGTATTTCATCAACCACTACCCCTCACACACAAAACTTCAATACATTAAGAAGTAGTTCGGGAACTTCATCCGCTTTACCAACTGGCTGGAGGCTATCGGAAAGCGGCACAAATGCCAATAGTTCATATACAACGGATGCAGGCTCCAACACCTCCGGTGATACATACAGCTACGGATCAACGAATAGCACAGAAAGGTCGTTAGGTTTGCTTCAAACAAATAGTCTGATCCCGGTTATGGGCGCTCAGTTCAGAAATACAACAGGCAGAACGATCAATACATTAATCATTTCTTATGTTGGTGAACAATGGCGTTGTGGAGCCACCGGTAGAGGTGCTGATCAGTTGGATTTTCAATATAGTGTTAATGCATCTTCATTAGCTTCAGGTACCTGGATTGATGTGAACGCTCTGGACTTCAGCTCTCCATTTGTCACCACAACCGGTGCAAGAAATGGTAATCTGACAGAAAACCGAACAATTAAATCTGCTACCATTACGGGTCTGAGTATTTCCAATAATGCTATCTTCTGGATCCGCTGGACAGATTTTAATGCAAGCGGTTCAGATGATGGACTAGCCATTGATGATTTTTCCATACAACTTAGCGCATCAGATATAACCCCTCCGGCCATTTCATCTCTTAACCCTGCCAATAATACAACCGGAGTTGCCATCAATCCAACAATGAGCATAACATTCAATGAGCCTATTCAAAAAGGGAGCGGAAATATTTTAATCAGAGATTTCACGAGCGGAATGCAACTTCAATCCATTGATGTAAGTACTGCTGCAGTTAATATTTCAGGGTCTACTGCAAATTTCACTGCCAATCTATCCTATAATAAAAAGGTATATGTAGAGCTTGCTGCCGGAGTTTTCAGAGATCTGGTCGGCAATAATTTTGCGGGGATTAGTGGCAGTGGGATATGGTCATTTACTACAATACCGATTCCAACCCTTTCTGTCAATCCCTCCTCTTTAGATTTCGGATATGTTGCATCCGGCACTAGTTCATCATCTTTGAGTTTCAGTTTTACTACTACCAATGTCACCGGCGAATTTACGCTGACTGTTCCAACACCCTTTAGTCTATCCAAAGACGGCATTTCTTTTGCAAGTCTGATTAATTATACAGCTGCAGAAGTACAATCTCCCAAGACCGTATGGGTAAGATGCGCTCCTACTGTTTCGGGTCAGACCTACAGTAACACAATACTTTTCCAATCAGGCACATGGTCAGACAATAAAGTATCTCTCAACGCAAACAGCATTATTCCTCCTATTACCGTTCTGGATACGCTAAAAATCGTGAACTGGAACATTGAATGGTTTGGCGGCTCGCTCGGACCAGCAGATGACAATCTGCAGCAACAAAATGTGCAAACTGTATTAAATAATATCAATGCTGACATATATGCTTTGCAGGAAGTCGTAAGCGCATCCCGACTGCAAAATATCGTGAGCCAGATGCCGGGTTATTCATTTGTTATTGGTGATAATTTCTGCTCCAATGGCGTTCAGGTTTCCTCTTGTGTTTCCGCTCAAAAACTTGCTTACATATATAAGACGAATAGAGTCAGCTTAAGAAATCGTTATCCTGTTCTCAGAAGCGGCAGCGCAAATGCCTCTTACAACTGGAGTAGCGGTCGCTTCCCATATCTCATGGATGCTGATGTTACCATAAATGGAGCAACGCAACGACTTGTGCTGGTCAACGTGCATGCAAAGGCGAATACATCAGACTTCATTGTATCATATAATAGAAGAAAAGCAGGTGCTGCTGAGTTAAGAGACTCCTTAATTACGCAATATGGATCATCCAATGTGATTGTACTAGGTGACCTTAATGACGATCTGGATAAAACGATCACAACACAAATTGCTCCCGACACCACCACATCCTGGATAGACTTTAAAATTGACAATATTAATTTCAGTCTTCCTACGCTACCCCTGAGTTTAGCGCGCATTCCTTCCACCGCTTCTTATCCTGATATCATTGATCATGCTATCATTTCCAATGAATTGAATGCGTCTTATGTAAGTGGCTCTGCAAGAATTCTGAGAAGCCAGGTGGAATCATGGATTCCATCATACAGTACTACCACCAGCGATCATTACCCGCTGGAAACAAGATTTATTTGGAGCAATGCCACAGTTAGCAGAAGAAAAACGAGTCCCGTAATCTCTTCACAAAAAGAAAATATCCGATGGGCTGCTACCGATAATCAGATTAGGTTGATGTTCAATAATCCCCAAAATGAGGTTGGATATATAAATATTATGGATATCAATGGCAGATTACTTTACAACCAAAAAATAAGTATTACAAAAGGTGCAAATCTGCAACAATTACATTTCAAACTTCCCGTAGATGGTATTTATCTGATTCGGCTTACTCGCGGATCTAAAGAAGATATTATAAAGATCCTGAAGTAAGAAAGTTTTTATCAAGCATAAAAAAATCCCCGACATTGTCGGGGATTTTTTATTACAAAGAAGATTATTTTATTCTCCCTGAGGTGCAGCATCGGCTTGATTTTCTTCCGATCTGCGGGGAGCAGGGCGACGTTGATAATTACCACCGCTGCGTTGTTTCATTCTGGCGCGACGATTTTCTTCGCGTTTCTTAGCCTGAGCAGCCTCATGCTCCTGGTGCCATGATTGGAATTTCTCCATCGCAGCAGCCTGATCGAATAAGCCTAAGCTTACGCCACGCAACAAATGTTTTAAATATAAAACTCCTTC
>CAZZJD010000227.1:0-3580 GCA_964654305.1 uncultured Chitinophagaceae bacterium | reverse complement strand
CAATGACGATGATAATTCCGGTATATTAAAATATGTACGTATTGAATATGGTGGATATGTTTTTGCTACCGACCAGGAGATTAATGGTTTGACTTTTGGTTCAGTAGGTCGTGGTACGTCTGTAGATTTCATACAAGTGTCTTATACCAATGACGACGCTTTTGAGTGGTTTGGTGGTGCAGTCAATTGCGCTCACCTCGTCGCTTACAGAAATCTGGATGACAACTGGGATACTGATTTCGGTTATAGTGGGTCTGTTCAATTTGCATTGGGAGTTCGGGATCCGAATATTTCCGATCTGAGTTCGGGTTCTACATCAGAAGGTTTTGAATCAGATAACGATGGCAGCGGTTCTTCAAATACCCCTCAAACGAGAGCGTTGTTTAGCAACGTAACAGAAATTGGGCCATTTAGAGGAAATAAATTGTCTTCATGGCCTTCTACTTTCAAATTCCGCAGAGTAGCCCGTATCCGCAGAAACAGTGGTATGCGTTTGTTCAATAGTATTCTGACTGATTATCCTTATGGAGTATTTATTGATGGAGCTGCAGTCCGTAATAATTTACAAACAGGAATTACTAAGTTTAAGAATAATCTTGTTGCAGGTTGTTTCCTTTCTACTGAGCCTGGAACTGCTGTTGCCGTGCGCGATTCTATTTTTGGATCAGGAACAGGTTTGTTCAAAAATGATTCATTAACTACAACTGAAAACGTACTGGTGAATCCTTATGATTATCTGACGCCTGATTATCGTCCTGGTTCTCAGCCATTGGCAAGTACGGGTGCATCATTTGGCGATGAGGTATTTTCCGGTCTTATTGCACCTTGCGATGAAGTAAGTGCACCGGGTTCTATTACTGGCCCTTCTAATTTGTATTTGTGTGATACATCTATTGCACATACATATACAGTACCCGTCATAAGCAATGCATCCAGTTATATCTGGACGCTGCCTTCAGGTGCAAGATTTATCTCTGGACAGGGTACCAGAACCATTGTGGTTAAGTTTGCTTCTACCTATGTTGCAGGTGGTGTAATATCTGTAGTAGGTAAAAATGACTGCGGTAACAATTCTGTGGCTTCAACATTGACCGTGGTGAAAGTAAAACCAGGAACTCCTGTGAGTATTTCAGGTTTAGCCAATAACTGTTCTGCTGTAGGTGGTACAACTACATATTCAACTGCAGCGGTTGCCAATGCTGAATCTTATACATGGGCAGTACCCGCTACTGGCGCTTCAATAGTTTCCGGTCAGGGTACCAATAGCATTGTAGTAGCCTTTACTTCTGCTTATACTACCGGATCAATTTCCGTTAAAGCAAATTCTACTTGCTTTACAGCCGGTTCACTCAGAACTCTTACAGTAACTAAGAAACTGCCTTCAACACCCGGAGCCATTACCG
Organism: uncultured Chitinophagaceae bacterium; assembly: GCA_964654305.1. Taxonomy (GTDB): domain Bacteria; phylum Bacteroidota; class Bacteroidia; order Chitinophagales; family Chitinophagaceae; genus Lacibacter. The sequence goes on along the minus strand of CAZZJD010000227.1, from coordinate 2,177 downwards.
GAGCGACAGATGTATGTCCTTCCTTTAGCTCTCCTTCAGCTGATTCAAGTAACACAGTTACTTACAGAATCAATAGAGTGTTGATTGCTACTTCTTATGAGTGGACAGCACCTGTCGGAGCTAATATTATATCCGGACAAGGTGATACAGTAGTTACTATTAGGTTTGCAAGAACATTTGTATCCGGTGCAGTTTCAGTAAGAGCTGTAAGCCCTTGCGGTAACAGTGCATTGAGAACTCTTACAGTGTTCAGAAGAGTGGCTAATCTTCCCGGTGCTATTCAGAAGTCATTTGAGCCATCTGTTGCTGCACAGTTAGCTGTTTGCGGTAAAACTTCTGAAACGTATACCATTCGCCGAGTAACATACGCTACTGCTTACTCATGGACTTTGAAGAATGGAACCAACGCTTCGATTACATCTGTAAATGGTGCGGGTTCTAGCGACACAGTAGTTACGGTTACATTTGCTCCTGGTTTTACTACCGACTCTCTGATTGTAAGAGCTGTTACAGCTTGTTCTGAAAGTGCACCCAGAAGAATATTCTTGACTGCTCTCTCTTTAACTCCTGCTGTTACAAGCATTGTGTCAAGTACAGGCGACTTTGCTCCTTGTGCCGGAAATACTGTAACCTATACTGCTTCTTCGCTCGCACCATCTGTGAGCCAGTCTTCGATAGTTAGATATCGTTGGACAAGACCTAATGGTACAGTTGTTGTTTCTGCTAATGCAGACAGCTCTGAAATTACGATTAACTATCTGAGTACTTACAAAGGAGGTGCAATTGCGGCAAGAGGTCAGTCGGCCTGTGGTGTGCTGGGAAGCCCCAGATCTGTAACGCTACAGTACTTACCTCCTACACCAGTAAGTATCAGTTCAAGTAATTTTGCACCTTGTGTGGGGAATTCAGTAACGTATACAGCTAATGTACCTGTACCTTCCGCGGTACAAACAGCAGCGGTAGTATATCGTTGGACTACTCCTAAAAATAGTGTTATTACAAGCGCGAATAGCGACAGCTCAGATGTAACTGTTCAGTTTAACACCGGTTATACAGGAGGAAGTATTACAGTTAAAGGACAGACTATTTGTGGAGTACAGGGTGGTGTAAGGTCTGCTGCTCTTACGCTTTGTCCTCCACCTGCAGCACGTAGTGCAAGCGACAACACGATCACTTCTTCTACTGAAGTAGCAGATCAGCTCTATCCGAATCCGAATAATGGTAAGTTCCGTCTTACTGTAAATACAGGTATTACCGAAAGAGCGAATGTGGTTGTAAGACTGTTTGATATGACTGGTAAGGTGGTAGCACAGTTCAATGCCATCAATATGGGTGGCGTTATCAACTCAACCTACGATGCCGGTCAATTACCGAATGGTGTATACAATGTACAATATATACTGGGTGATCAGTCAAGATCTATCAAAATGTTCATCCAGAAGTAATCTATGAAAACAAAAAAAAGGGCCGTTGTAAAACGGCCTTTTTTTATCAATTAAGGTCAACTATGCTAGTAAGAATCAGTAAAATATTGATGGAAAAAGTAAGCTCACTCTTTGAGAATAAGGCTTCTTTTGCAGGGCTGACCAAAAATGAGATACACTTAATCAAAAAAATCAGAAGAAAAAATCTTACCTATCTCTCAGATGAAAGGCTGGCACATATTGCAAAAAGCTGCAAGCAAATTGAGCTAAAGAATATTGAAGGAATGTTTATTGAAGCCGGTTGTGCCTTGGGAGGATCAGCTATCCTTATTTCATCTGTTAAAGATGTCAATAGACCTTTCAAAGTGTACGATGTATTTGGAATGATCCCTCCGCCTACGGAAGAGGATCCTTATGAAGTACACAACAGATATCAGACAATATCCGCCGGTAAGTCTGGTGGTATAGGAGGGGGTAAGTATTATGGTTATGAGGAAAATCTATACGATAAAGTATATGCCAATTTTCGATTCTTTAATACTGAACCCCAAAATAACAACATTACATTAATCAAAGGATTAATACAACATACTATGACAATCGACGCACCGGTCGCTTTTGCCCATATTGATGTGGACTGGTATGAACCGGTAAAAATTTCACTTGAAAGAATTTTTCCTTTATTGGCACCGGGAGGCTCTATTGTACTGGATGATTATCATGACTGGGGTGGATGTAAAAAAGCCACTGATG
>CAZZJD010000226.1:0-3592 GCA_964654305.1 uncultured Chitinophagaceae bacterium | reverse complement strand
CCAAAAATATCGGCACAAATACCAATTCTTTTATGGCTTTATTAATGATAAATCCAGTTCTCGGTGGCCTTTTTGCCGGCTCAGTAAACACAGAGGCATCGACCGGAATAATTAAGCTCTTATCTGTATGAGTAAGTTCCGCAATTGTACATGCAAGCTGATAAGGGGTGCATGTGTCCTTCCCTGAAATATGATAAATACCCTTTGCATGTTTCATTATGGCTAGCAAAATGCCTTTAGCAAGATCCTCCACATAAGTAGGTGTTCGCACCTGATCATTAACTACTTTAATCGATTCTCCTTTTTCAATTTTTTCCTTGACCCATAATACAAAATTTGAACGCCCGCCGGGCACCTTATTGCCATAAACCAAAACCGTACGAATGATGCACCAGTGTAATTTGGAGCATTGCACCATTTCTTCGGCCAGTAATTTGGATTCTCCGTATAGGTTAATCGGATTCGGCATGGCTGATTCATCATAAGGTCCTCCTTCCCCATCAAATACGAAATCGGTGCTGATGTAAATTAAATAGGACTTATTTCTCTCAGCTGCTCTTAATAAAGATCTGGTAGCTCCCACATTAACCTTCCAGCAAAGATCAGGTTGTTCAACACATTCATTGGGTTGCGACATGGCGGCTGCATGAACGATGATATGTGGGGCCAGTTTATCAACAATCTGCTCTGTTTTTTTAAAATTTGTTAGATCAACAGAATGATAGATAACCCCACTTGATTTACCATAAGAAATTCTGCATGGCCCCTTCCCCAACGCATGTATCTCAAACTTACCCTCTTCTACCAATAAGCGGATCAAATGTTGACCTACAAGGCCATTGGCACCGGTAATGAGAATTTTCATTGTATCGTAAAGATATTAAGTTGAAAGATAAAACACACCAATGCCATAAATTATTGCCGTCATCCTGAGCTTTAGCGAAGGATCTCGTAATTGAGTAAGCTGAAAAATGAGATGTTTCGCTCACGCTCAACATGACACCTTTATATTGCTTCTGCCTTTTGGCCTTTTTACTTATCTTTCAATCCAAATCTTCAGGCGCTTGAAGATTGAGCGTTTGGAATAATTTAGAAGCAACGGGTTTCCCATTTTTAATGGCTGGGAGCCACTTCAATTCTTTTTCAAAACGATTTATAATCTCATTATGAACCACCTCCCAAATTCCTTTCACAACTTTCGCAAATCGCGTATTACCTTGTTCATCCACAATAAATTCAAGCTGCAATGCAAGAGAGACTTCAGGCGGAAGCTTCGCTGCATACTCTTTACTTAAATTGTATAACCATCGCTGATAAGCTGAAGTACCATGCATAAAAACAGGTACTTTATCTACATTCACTTCATAAGGTATTGTCTGAACAGTAAGTACTTCCGGTTCATCTTTTTCAATAATCCTATCTACCAAAGGAGCATGGGGATTGCCTGCAATTTGATAATTTCCTTTTTCATCAATCAAAACCCCTGGAACCTGATGTGTGTTTTCAAAATATTCATAAGCTTCATTCAAGGGCTTATGAAAAGAAGTCCACAAAGGCTTATTGTTCGTTCTTGATAAATATTGTTTCTGAGATTTCTTTTTATCAAACCGATAAGGGTAGATATGTACAGGAATAAAATCCTGCCCTTGTTCTTTAGCTGATGCCGTAAGAAAATATAAATGCTCAATTAAAGAGTCTGTAATTGGTAAACATCCGATAGTCACACAGTTGCCATGAATATAAATATCTCCCCCCGGCTTTAACGGATCACTTAATAACTGATCGGAAGCATTTGGATAATTCAACCCAAGTGCCATGTGATAATTACTATTAGGTTTCCACTCATTAATATAGTAAAAGCCTTCAGGAATCTGCTTATCTCCTTCTTTTCTTTTAGGGCCGAATGTTCCAGAACCCGCACATATATTATATGTTTTATATAATTTAAATGGCTCAACTTCATCATTCTTGAGCCAAATTTCCAATTCCTTTTCAAGCTTAAAGGAACGGATATAAACATATTGTAAGGGCCAATCAAATCCCTTGGATTTAACATCATTGATGACAGAATCCTTGACATTTCTTAAAACCCGGGATTCTTTGGAAATCAAATTGAAATCAGGTGCGACAGACATTTGAGCATGCGCACCAATATTAGTCAGCAAAAGAAAAAAGAAAAAAATGATTCTCCCTAAAGGCATGAAAAGGAATATTCTTTAGAATGCGAAATTATTACGTTAAAAGTAAAGAGTCAAAACCAAAAAAGTTCAATGTTTTTTTAAGTTGGTCAGACACCATGAAAAATCGATACCACGACAACTTTTTATATTTTGAGTTTTGAGTTTATTACAGATTCCCTCTGGATTCCTGTTCTCTTTCAATGGCCTCAAACAAAGCCTTGAAGTTACCCTTCCCGAAACTCTTAGCTCCTTTTCGCTGAATAATTTCAAAGAATAAGGTAGGCCTGTCCTGTACGGGCTTGCTGAACAACTGCAGAAGATAACCTTCATCATCACGATCAACCAGAATACCTAACTCTTTTAATGGGCCGAGATCCTCATCGATCGTACCAACACGATCCAATAAATCATCATAATATGTAGTGGGCACCTGCAAAAACTCCACCCCCCTGCTTCGCAATTGCTTCACTGTTTTAACGATATCCTTGGTAGCCAAAGCAACGTGTTGTACACCTTCGCCATTGTAAAATTCAAGATATTCTTCTACTTGACTTTTTTTCTTCCCCTCGGCAGGTTCATTGATGGGGAACTTCACGTATCCATTACCATTGCTCATTACCTTACTCATTAAAGCCGAATATTCGGTGGAGATATCATTATCATCAAAAGAAAGAATATTCCTAAAACCCATCACATCTTCATAGAATTTCACCCATGGATTCATTTGATTCCAGCCCACATTACCTACGCAATGGTCCACATATTCGAGGCCGGTGTCCTCCGGAGCAAAAAAAGGATTTTCCCATTTTCGGAAACCCGGCATAAAAGTTCCATTATAATTTTTCCTTTCGATAAACAGATGAACCGTATCACCATAAGTATGGATGCCACTCATAACGGCTTCACCATCTTTATCTTTTAGCTCTTTGGGTTCCATATAGGATTTCGCGCCACGCAAAGTAGTTTGTTCCCACGCATCTTTCGCATCTTCTACTTTTAAGGCAAGAAATTTGACGCCATCCCCATGTTTATAAATATGATCAGCGATATCATTATTACCGCGAATGGGAGTTGTTAAAACAAAAGTGAGTTTATGCTGCCGCACAGCATAGCTGGCTCTATCTTTTATACCTGTCTCAGGCCCAGCGTAAGCCAAAGCCTGAAATCCAAAAGCACTCATATAATAATGAGCGGCCTGTTTGGCATTTCCAACATAAAATTCTACATAATCTGTTCCTTGTAAAGGAAGGAAATCATTCTGAACCCCGGAAGAGGGTTTTAAGGAACTAGCAAGGGACATAACAATCGTTTATTATGTAAAGTTAAAAAGGATTTGCGGGATAAATGGAAACATGATGAAAAAAGAAATTATATTGCCGAAGAAAATCATTAATAATCAGCAATTAAGAATA
>CAZZJD010000225.1:0-3592 GCA_964654305.1 uncultured Chitinophagaceae bacterium | reverse complement strand
ACTTCGTACTGTTTTAATTCGCCACCAAAACTATTTACTTCGGCAATACCTGGAGTGCCATTAAGCTGCCTACGAACAATCCAATCTTGCATAGTACGTAAATCTTTGGCTGTGTATTTATTTTCGTTGCCTTTGGTGGGGTGAACAATATATTGGTAAATATCGCCAAGCCCTGTACTTACTGGGGCTAACTCTGGCTTACCAATGCCTTTTGGGATACTTTCTTCGGCTTGTTTGAGTTTTTCGTTTAATAGTTGCCTTGCAAAGTAAATATTTACTTCGTCTTTAAACACTACTGTAATTACCGATAAGCCAAAACGAGAAATACTACGTACTTCTTCTAAATTGGGGATATTGGCAATACTCTGTTCAATAGGAAAAGTTACCAATTGTTCAACTTCTTGACCTGCCAATGTAGGGCAAACGGTAATTATTTGTACCTGATTATTGGTAATATCGGGTACAGCATCTATGGGCAATTTGGAAGCACTCCAAGCACCCCAAAGGATGAGTAACAAAGTCATTGCAGCTACAACGAGTTTGTTTTTTATGCTGAATTTTATTATTTTATCTAACACTATTTTAAATTATTAAAGATTAATTGTTACAGATTATTGGTAGCATACCAAAATCAATTGAGCAAAGCATAATAATGAATAACAGTGCCATTTGCCCAAGGCAAATAAGCTACAAGTAAAAAGAAATGAGGGGAATTACTAACTGTTATACATTAACAAGTAGTAGTAATTTTTGGGGGCTGCCAAATGTTGCCAAAGTAATTGGAAACGAAAGAAAAATTACGGATCGTAATTTTTTGAGATATTGAAAACTCTGCTGGTTTTTTGATATGAAAAGGAGCAAAGTCTAATGCTACAACAGAGGCACTACAACAAGCACAAGTGCAAAACGGTGTGCAATTATCATTTTTATCTTGTTGGTGGTCGTGGTTTTGGGTAAATTCTGTTTTAGTATTTTTAGAGTTGCATTTATTGTGCATATCATTACAAGGCACTGCACTGAGTACCAATATATAGAATGCCATAAAGAATGCAATTGCTTTCATTGATGCAAAGATACTATAGTTTTGATGCAATTGGATTGCAAAGTTTAGGAACAACTATCACAAATACCTTTTAAGACTAAGTTTATTTCTTGCAACTTAAAGTTTTGAGGCAAACTTATAGCTGGAATTGCCGTATCAATAAGGCAAAATGTATTCTTACAGTATGTGCAATAAAAATGGCTGTGTAAATCATTAGGGCTACAAGTACAACCTTCTTGGCAAAGTGCATACTTTATTAAGCCTGTGCCATCTTCAATAGTATGTATGAGCTTGTGTTCTAAAAATGTTTTGAGTGTTCTGAACAAAGTAGTAGCATCTGCCCTGTCAAACAAGGCAATAAGTTCTTTATGGCTAATGGCAGCTTTTTGTTGGCTTAGTTTTTCTAATACCAACAAACGCATAGCTGTGGGGTTGATGCCTTTCTGAGTGAGTTTGTTTTCTAAATCTAAATTGCTCATAAAAAATTATAAAAACCAAAGGTTGCTTTTGCCAAAGTCTGGTAAATTATCCTCTTGAAAATGGGGGTAAATTTCTGCCACCATTTCGGGGTACTTGGTTGTTACTGGTAAATTCTGTTGGCTTATGCTTTTCCAATACATACGGCTGAACTGATATACTTGGTCTATCAATTCTCGTACTACTTCTACATCTTCTACCAATTCTTCTTTTGTGGCTGTTATTGAAACCTTGATAGGGAAATGATAATCTTTAGGGAATAGTTTACTATCCTCTGCATATCGTGTATTGTTGAACAGCAAATAGGAATTGTACCCAACTTTTACATATCTACCACTACGAGGCATTTTACCCGGACTGCCAAAATCAAAACCTAATAACTCTTTGCTATCGGTCTTATTGATGGTTACTACAATTACTGGCAAATCCTTTTCACCCAAATTGTCTAACATTTTGAGTATGGGCTGCAACTCCTTTTTATCTGATATTTCTTTGTAAAAATGGATGATTACCCTTTTGGCTGTTTGGTTCTTCTCTATAAATTTCTCAACTGCATTGCTTATTGATCCTGCCAATAAATCGGTTTCATCTTCTCTAAAACAGTCAAAGTTTTCAAATACACCTTCATTACTAAAACAAAAGGCACTGCCTACAAACCTATGTGCTGAACCTTGTGGTTTAAATGCTCCTACACCTATTATTATTTCGTCTTCCTTTACTCTTGCTAAACGCCACGGAATACCGCCAATTTTAGCCAATAAAGCCACATAAATATTAGGTATGAAGTAGTAGAAATCCTCTTTGTTTAAATGCTCTTTGTAAAGCACCTGTGAGGATATGCCTTTGTTCAATAACAGTTCCTTGATTTTGTAATATGCTAAATGTTGTGGGTGGTCTTTTTCGGTTTTTGATATTGGGCTAATGTATATGGCCACAAATCTTGAACTGGTATCATTAAATGATTTAAGTTGCTCTGCCACTTCCTCAAAAATGGTTTCTGTGTTTTCAAATACTACTCTCTTTGACTTGTCAATACTAAGGGTTTGGTTGATGTAGTTTTGAAGGTTAGCAACTCGTTTTTCTACATTCTTAACTGGTCTGTTCCAACCGTTAATCATATAATCGTAGAGAGTATCTTTTATATATTCTCCATCGTCTTTGTGATAAATGAAAAACAGTTTAACGTGGTCTTCGGTAAATGCTTTTAATGGCTTGTGCCTCCAAATGCCAGTGCCAGGATTAATGTCTGTTTTACCTCCTTTAAACTCCAGTAAGTTTGAGTTGGGATGTGTTTCAAATACTTTGTTGTTGGGTACTTTGTAGAAACCATCTTTATTGAGCTTGAACATTGCTTTAAAAGCATCTGTATTGAGATAGGTATTATAGAAGTTCTCTAAATGCTTTAAATAGATTGGGAAACGGTTTTCTTTTTTCAGTTCCTCTTTCTCAATGATAAATTCTTTCTTTAGTGTATTGCTTAAAATGGGGTATAGCGTTTCTTGGTTCTGCCTTAAATCTTCTGGCATCTTCTCATACTTATACACAGTTCCGTTACAATTGACAAGGTTGTATTTGGTGGTATCAAAATCTGCTATTTCGGAAATGCTTTTGTGTAATATCTTAGATGTGCCATTGTAAGCCACTACAAATTCATAACTGTTGGCTGTAACTTGGTTGAACTGTACTTTTACTGTAAAATTGTTGTATAGCTGATATACTTGGTTCTTGTGCTTATCGTCTTTAAACCATACTTCAATATCATCTACATAATTAGGAAACACAATTGCCCCTTCAATACTCTTGAAATAATTAAATACCAAATGGCGGAAATAGTGGAGTGAAAAGTTTATAGCATCAGCAAACTTTATTTCTTTGGTAATTGCTCCTTCCCGTGGTGCTTGGAAATCAGTATAGTAATTCTTATGCTTTGCTTCTCTGCCTTCGGGGAAGTTTTCCATAATTTTACCCCAGTAGATAGGTGCAAAGCCTTTTTGTTTCTCACCATAGAATGAGAAAGTGCCTTTACTTGCTACTGGTGTAAACGGAATGATATTTAATTGAATTTGCTGCATT
>CAZZJD010000224.1:0-3600 GCA_964654305.1 uncultured Chitinophagaceae bacterium | reverse complement strand
CGATTTTAAATGTCTTAAGTGTATTCAACTTTTTAAATCAAACTGTTGGAACTAAAAGTGTCAAAATCCCGGTTTTTTTAACTTTAGCTATTTCAGCCTTCGTTTACTTCAAATAAAGTGATAGGAAGCTGATCAGCTTCCTATCTTTTTGCTTTTAGAAAAATTTTAATCTAGTTGTAAACTTATCCAAATCTAATCTTAATACTTTTTTCTGATGGCTAAATCCTTTCTGTTTGTTTTTCAATTTAATTGGGAAACATTCTTTAGATTTGATGATTTCTCCTATGGCCAAGTTAGAGTTAGCTTCTCCTGCTTGTGTCCAGTTAGAAGAGAATTTTCGATATTCTATACATAAGAAAAATAAAGAAACTATTTTGGATGAAATAGAAATCTTCAAGTGAATGATTGAATTAGGAGCAAAGTAGAAAGAACTACAAAAGGAGAAGGGGTTAGAAAATTTTCTTCATAAAATGCGGGATTTTTGAACCGGTTTTCTTGATCTAATTGATTAAATCTAAAGATTTTAGAAATAGTCTAAGCCGATTATTAAAAAAGACGAATGTTAAGAAATTGTTCTTTCAACTTTTATTCTTGAAGATTTTCCAAAGAGAAACAAAATTCGTATCATAAACGAGCTGAATAGAATAGTTTTTCTAACAGAAAGAATCAGAAGAGGTCCATTATTCGTTGCGCTCGGTGCGGGATTTAACCCAACACCTCACGCAACGAGCTGAAAATATCGATGCCGGACCTACTATCCTATTCGGTCTGCTCCCGACTAAGAGAAGTGTGATCTTCTATCATTGTCTGATTGACGGGCAACGAAATCGGGATGGCCTGTAAGTTTATACATTATGTTATTTAAGTTGCGATAGAAAGTTCCATCGATAAGTTTTTGAGTGCAATCAAGTTGGCAGTGGTTGATGGAAGAAGCCCAGTTCGTTATCGTAGCGGAGATTTGATAGGATTCGTTTTTTATTCCTATTGGAAAAGTTTTAACACTTTTTTCAAAAGAAATATAACACGCACTGATTTTTGAATCAGTTGCATCACCAAATAAGTCTTTACTCCAGTTCTCTTCAAAATAATCTAGAGTAAATTGTGAGATTAAAATAGCAGTTGTATATAGAATTGTTTGTGTAAACTCTAAACTAGATTTTAATAAAAAATAACCTGATGCAATAAATGAAGGTGGATTTTCTGCATTTTCCGTATAAACTGTAAAATTGTCAGAAAAAAACTCTGAAACTTTCTTAGCTAATAAATCTGCTTTTTGAGTAAGGCTATTAAAAGAAAATTCATTTCGCTGACCTGGCAAATCATTTAGGGGTGGTGCTATTGTACTCATAATTCCTCAATTATATGTTTTGATTAGAAATCATATCATTTGCGATAGTTTTAATAAACATCTAATTCTTAATTTATATTGATTTTGTGATTTATTGGCTTTTATATCACATTTTTTAATAAAAGTATTAATTAGAAGTGATACTATTTTAATGCCTAAGCATGTAAAAGATTATATCTTATGAAATGTAAGAAAGATTCGATAAAAAACAGAAACTAAGCACTGAAGGTTTCTTTTTGTTTGATATAGCCTTGCTTAAGTTCATTCCGATAGAATATCCATAGTCCAATAGAAACAATAAATGTAGATATAAATATTTTTAAAGATGGGGTTTCGTTGATTAATAGCCAAGCATTCAGTGAGGCAAAAATAGGACTGAGTAATCCAAAAAATGATAAAAATGTCGCTGTATATCTTTTAAGCATCAGCCCATAAAGATTATAGCAAATAAAGTTTGAAATGACTGTCATAGCCATGACACCAGTTAATAAGTTAGGCCACTCATTTGGCATCATTGGATAAGGATTCCAGCTTTCAGTCAAAACAGAGTGAGTTAAAGCAAAAATTCCCCCAAAAAGCATGCTAAATCCATTCGCAACAAGGGGAGAAATTTCGTTATCTTTTACAACGACTCGTAAAAGTGTCCAACCGTAAACAGAGGCTACAGCAGCACCCATTACAGCAAGCTCAGGGGTGCTTAGCCGAAAAGAAAAATCTGATGAAAAATCAAGAGAAGGGGTAAAGCCTAAAAAACCAATAATCATCCCAAGCCACTTCATTTTATTCATCTTTTCGCCGAAGTGTAAATAAGAAAATAAGGCTGAAAAGAATGGAGATAAACTATAGATAAAACAGGTTTTTGCAGCACTTAGCGACTGAAGACCATAAAATTCTAAAACATTCGATAAATAGATGCTCAAAAATCCAAGTAAAAGAAGAGAGAGCCATTGTTTTTTAGAAAGGTTAGGTAGCCTTTTATATTTAAGAATAATAAAAAGGGAAATCAAAATTCCAGCAAAAGACATTCTTACCCCTGTTAAAAAGACAGGAGAAGCAAAAGCTAAAAGCCATTTTCCTATAGGAAATGAGGTAGACCAGAGTGAATACAATAGTAAAACTGAAAAAATTCCCATATAAGTATCGCTTTAAATTTTTTGACTATTTTACCAGTTTATAGTTCATCTCTCAAGATCATTTCCCGATATCTGCGCATTTGTTCCACCATAAAATAAAGATTATGAATAGAAGTCAAAGTAAATGCAATTAACTCCTTAGCTTTGAATAGGTGATGAATATAGGCCATAGAAAATTTTTTACATGTCGGACATTCACAATCTTTTTCGATTGGGCCAAAGTTTAAAGCATGAGTTAAAGTAGATAGTTTAACTTTTCCTCTTTTTGTCAAAATCGTCCCATGCCGAGCTGCCTTTGTCGGATAAGCAGAGTCGAAAGTATCCACCCCAAGAGGGATGGCTTGATCGATGCTTTCTAAATCCCCGATTCCAAGCAGGTGATTGGGCTTATCATTGGGAAGATGAGGAAGTAGATCTTGGAGCATCGTAAACATTTCTTCTTTGGTTTTTCCTAAACTTCCACCTATCGCAAAGCCATCAAAGGGGAGATTACCGAGTGTTTTTGCACTTTTTTCTCTTAATAAAGGATCAACCCCTCCATGAACAACAGCATACATCGCTTGATCATTGGGATTTTTCAAATGTTCTTCTAAAGAACGCTTTTCCCAACGATGAGTTCTATCTAAAGATTTTTTTAAATAAGTTGGGTCAATATGATAAGGGGGCAGTTCGTCAAATGGAATGATAATATCTGCGCCTAAATCTTTTTGAGCGCGTATCGAGGTCTCAGGTGTAAGTAAAATTTTTTTTCCATCTCGATATGATCGGAACAAGACTCCTTCTTCGTTAATCTTCAATACACTTCCATCGTGTTTTTTTTGACCACTGCTTTTGAGCTCAGAAGCCACAGAGCCATAGGCTAAAGAAAAGACTTGAAATCCCCCCGAATCTGTAATGATGGGCAAGTTTCTATTGATGAATCGATGGAGGCCACCTCCTTGCTTAATCACTTCACTTCCAGGTTGGAGCATCAAATGATAAGTATTACAAAACATCAATTGAAGGCCGATTTGTGAAACTGTTTCATTATCGACAGCTTTCAAAGACCCATTTGTTCCTACAGCCACAAAATTAGGCGTAGCGATGATTCCATGGGGTGTGTGAATGCGGCCGACTTGG
>CAZZJD010000223.1:0-3604 GCA_964654305.1 uncultured Chitinophagaceae bacterium | reverse complement strand
CTAAAGAGCCGTATTATGAAACGGAGCTTATAAAAGATGTATATGTTTCGATGAAGGGAGATGTAAAAGATGTTTTCTTTCAGGAGGATTTTACAGATGTGGTAATTAATGATATCGTTATTATAAAAAGTGATATTAATAAAGATGAAGCCACTTTGCAAGGCACCTTTTATGGTACTTTAGTTATCAATAAGCCTGATCCTCCTAAAGAGGCACTCAAGGTGAATACGCCTGTGAAGGCTCTTAATAAAAAAATACAAGTTAAGAATGGCGATACTCTTGTGACTGTTGAAGAAGATGAATCTGCGGCAGATACTGTTTTTCATAAACCTTGGCAGCCCGATGATTTTCTTAGTAACTACGGAATCAAAACGAATGATTGGCAATCATGGAAAGAAAGATGGCATGGCAAATGGATAAAGCTGGCACTTTGTTTACTGGCAATGCTGTTTATTGTAAAGACCGGTCTGCTCAGTATTCCACTTATGTGGATTCCTTTCTTGTTTCTTGTAAAAACAACAGGGGATGAATTATTACGAATCATCTCTCCTTCAACGGCAATAAGACAATCTGCTGCGGCACTCAATGTGAATTCCGGAAGACGTACACTTCGAAATCTTTATTTATTCGTACTGGTTATACTTTGCTTGTTTTTCATTTATAAAAAACTTGTCTTATTTGCTGTCATTGCCGGGGCTCTTGCATTACTTCATCTGTTTACTTACGGTTCCCCGCTAATATTTTCATTCAGACGACTATTCCAGATCGCCGGATTGCTTTTGATGTTGTTTGCTTTATTAAGGGTTTTTGAGAAAGCAAATGACACTACTCCAATACCACAAACTACGGATGCTGATGATAGTGAGTTGATTCCCGATAAGCCGGATAGTGCAGGTCTTAGAAATCAATACACGTTATCATGGGAGGATTATAAAAAAAACGTTTACAAGGGAACCTATGCGGTATCCAAGAACAACTATAGTCTTTCTTTCAAAAACAGAGTTGCACAGAACCCCGTGCGCGGAATAGAAGAGGTGTACTCAGGGGTTCATCAAGTGGACAAACGGCTGGTTTCAGGAATAATTCAGATGTTTGAAAAGATAAAAAAAGAAAAAAATCTGAATCCTGTTCAGTTTGCAGAGATGGCAGGGACTTTCGTTCAAAGAATTCCTTATGTTCTCGTGCATGATTTGAGTTGCGCTCAATTAATAAGGGAAAATTATAATGATCAATTTATTCAGCAATACCACAGAGACGGCGGTCAGTGTTTACAGAATTGCAAATTTGGAATTCAGGCACCCACAGAGTTCACCTATAATCTAAAAGGAGATTGTGATACAAGAACGCTGATGCTATTTACTATATTAGATCATTTTGGATATGATGTGGCTATTCTAATCAGCAATGTCTATGGGCATTCAATCTTTGGGATTGGCTTACCTTATCAGGGGCTATATAAATCGTATGGGGGGGTAAGATATTTTGCGTGGGAGCTGACAGCACCGGGTTGGCAGCCGGGTCTTTTACCGCCTCAAATCAGCGATATGGATAACTGGGAAATTGCATTAATCAACAAATAAATACAATCAGTATGAATTCAAAAATCTTATTTATGGGCTTCGTTGAAATCTTTATTTCAATGCTTTTTACTGTGTTTATTATCTGGGTCAGTTATCGGGTGTTACATAAGCTGGTTTTCAGAGATAAGCAAGAAGATGCGGGAAATCTATCTGTAGCTATTTTATTATCTTCTATACTGCTGAGTATGGGCTTGTTGATTCAGGAAACAGCAGATCCGGTAATGAATGCCTTCAGGTTATTATTAAGTCAGGATTTGTCTTATCAGGCTATCTTTTTAAAGCTATTACGTATTATGGCGATTTATATGGGATTGGCACTCTTCTTTGGTCTAGTCGTGAATGCAGCCGGAATAATCTTATTTACCGCATTGACACATAATATCAATGAGTGGAAAGCTATAAGAGAGAATAATATAAGTGTTGCTTTAGTAACAGCAGTAATTATCATTGTGCTGACCTTGTCTATCAGAGAAGGAATGGGACTGGTTCTTGAATCCTGGGTACCTTATCCAACAACACCGCGATTCTATTAATGTTATGAGAAGATTATATGTAATAATCATTTTCAATTTATTTATTGTAACTCAGTACACCCGGGCTCAGGTATTGAATGTAGACCGTGAGTTTACGGAAGATTCGGTGAGAAAGAACTATGATATAGCTGCCAACCTTTTTTTGTCTTCTGATAAACAGAAAAATAATTTACTGGATGTTTCAACTAGTCTGGAATACGATAAATATTTAAAGAATAAATATATCATCCTTGCCTTATTCAGAAATGATGCTGTTTATAATGGAGATCAGATGATACAAAATGAAGGCTTGTCTCATATCAGATATCGGGATAATGACCATAGAAATTTCAGTCCTGAGTTTTACGGACAGTATCAGTGGAATGGTGCATGGGGAATGGAATATAGATATTTGGCGGGGGCTAACCTAAGAGTTAAAATAATAGATCAACAGGAAGGTGACATATATGCTGCAGTTGGATCCTTTTATGAGGTTGAGAATTGGAACTGGCAAGGAGTTAAATCTGAGTTAGTTCCTTCGAACCCAAATGATATCAAAAGAGATATGTTTAGATTAAACAGTTATATTAAAGGTTCGAGGAAGATAAATAAAAATATAGATGTGAGTGCCGTGACTTATTTGCAATTTCCTTTACAAGGTCAGTTTCTTCAGCCTCGCTGGTTTTTAGATGCAAATATGTATATAGCTGCTTCAAATAGATTAGAATTTGTATTACATTGGGATCATATAAGAGATCTGAACAGGTTAGTGCCAATTGATGATTTCTTTTATTCTTTTTCTATGGGCTTACAAGTCAACTTATAAATATTTTTTATGAAAGTCAATCATTCAATAATCAGGATCGTAGGGTTACTTGGCGAGTTTAAAGATCATGACAAAGCTGCAAAAGAACTTTTAAATAAACTTACTGAAAATGGTTATGTCAGAGAATTAAACTTAACTAACAATAATAAGTCGAGTGATGATTCAAAACAGTTTTTACGTGATTATTTCTATCCGGATTTTAGAAATATTATGTTCCCCGGAGATAAAGAGTACGGATCTGTACGATTTATAAGTATGGTTGAGAAAGATGTGTCACTCGGATACGGAAAAGAAGAAGATAGAGTTTTTTATGATCTAAAAGTTATTAAGAGTGAAATATACTTTTTTACAAATCAGATTGGTTTGTTTTCATTATCACTTAAGCCGGTGAAAGAGGAGTATAATCTTTCAGAGTTGAGTAATATTTTAAGTATAGTCCGTTCATTTGATGCACCGCTTCAGGATAAAAGCACATGGATAGAATGGATAAGTAATAATTGTTTAGTCGGAGAAAAACTAAGAGGAGATGGTATTACTGTAGATGAGTACTCCGGCTCTAAGTTTAAATTATTTACGGTTATTGATGCGGATTTTACAAACGAAAACCGAACAGCTCTTTTATATGATTTGGCTACAACATCCAGATTAGGTTCCGGCTTAGGCATTGGCGATTATGCGCCGGATCC
>CAZZJD010000222.1:0-3632 GCA_964654305.1 uncultured Chitinophagaceae bacterium | reverse complement strand
ATTTGTTTTACGAGTGTCGTTTTCCCGCTACCGCTTACCCCACACACCACACATAACACATTCAAAGGGAAGCGCACATCAATATTTTTCAGATTATGCTGTTGCGCCCCTTCTACCAGTATCGACTTGGTCCATGGACGGATAATGGGCTGCTTGGGTATCTGTTTCCTTCCGCTGAGATATTGTGCCGTTAGACTATTCTTCTCCTGCATGATCGCTTCTAGATTTCCCTCTGTAATCAGTTTGCCGCCAAGATAACCGGCATAAGGACCCATATCAAGAATATGATCAGCTTCACGCATCATCATCTCATCATGCTCCACGACAATAACAGTATTCCCTAAGTTGCGCAAAGATTTTAATACAGATATCAATTGAGCGGTATCTCTAGGATGCAAACCAATAGATGGCTCATCTAAAATATAAAGAGAGTCGGTCAGATTACTTCCCAGCATACGGGTCAACTGTATTCGCTGACTTTCGCCTCCGCTGAGCGTGTTGGCATTGCGATGTAAAGTGAGATAACCTAAACCTACTGCAAGAAGAGTATCAATACGTTGTCTGAGTTCAATCAAGATTCTTTCCGACAATTCACGATCATAATTACTAATTTCAAGAGCATTTAACCATTGTGAAAGTTGAAGTACTGGCATATTACTCAAGGACCCTATATGTTCTCCTCCGATCTTCACATATAAAGCTTCTTTACGCAATCGTGAACCACTACAATCAGGACATGTGGTACGCCCGCGATAGCGACTCAACATTACACGATATTGTACTTTATAAAGATTCGCTTCCACCTCTTTAAAAAAATGATCTATTCCATAGGCTGCACCTACACCTTCCCACAATTGACGGTATTGTTGTTTTGTAAGATCAGAAACAGGCTTATGAATAGGGAATTTTTCTTTTGATGCGCTCTTTACAAATTGTTCCCTCCACCAGCCCAGTTTCTCTCCTTTCCAGGGCGCAACAGCCCCTTCATAGACACTTAAGCTACGATCAGGAATAACCAGATTTTCATCAATACCCAGCACCTGACTATATCCCTCACAAGTAGGGCATGCGCCATAGGAATTATTAAATGCAAAAAGATTAGGGGAGGGTTCTTCAAAGCGTATACTATCCAGCTCAAAACGACGGGAGCATGAAGTTATAACACCATCAATATTTAACCAAAGTTCGCTATTCCCTTCCTCAAAGGCAACACTAACGCTATCGGACAGACGATGAATATCGTCTTCTTCCCATTTTTTGGCTACAAAACGATCGATAATAACAAAAACCTGATCAGTAGCAGATAGCTTTTTAATATGGCTTTTATCCGCTAGCAATTCTTCAATCAAAAGAGATTCAATCGTTTCATCTTTCTGCTTTTTACCCTTTGTAAGAATAGAAATCCGATTAAACCCCTTTTGTAACAAAAGAGATAGTTCTTCTGTAACATTTCTTTTGCCTGACAGATTCAATGCTGACAATATCAGAATCCTTGACCCCACATTTATTTCTGTAATCTTCTGTACCACATCCTGAACCTCTTGTTTCTTAACCAGCTGACCGCTTACGGGAGAATATGTCTTACCTACCCGTGCAAAAAACAAACGGAGATAATCATAAATTTCCGTCATGGTACCAACGGTACTTCTCGGTGTGCGAGCTGCCACTTTTTGCTCAATAGCTATAGCCGGGCACAATCCTTTAATATAATCCACATCAGGCTTATTCATTCGATTTAAGAACTGACGAGCGTAAGCACTAAGACTTTCTGCATAACGACGTTGCCCCTCTGCGAATAAAGTATCTATGGTAAGTGAAGATTTTCCGGAACCCGAAACTCCTGTAACCACAATAAACTTCCCTCTGGGAATAAGGACATCAATATTCTGAAGATTATGAGCTCGGGCACCTTTAATAAAGATGGGTTCTTTTTTATTGATTACCGTTGACAGCGAAAGTGCCGCTGAAGTTTCATTTGCCATGAAGATCAAAATTAGTTAAGAAGGAAGTAATTATTTTTCAAATATTTGATTTTTTGATGAAAGTAGGTTGTCAGGGTGTCGAGTCATCATGGTGTCGACACTTTTTTAAAAAATTAGCAATAAATAATTGAAATAATAATTTTATCTCAATGAATAGACGCCTTGACATCTAGAAACCAGGATATCATCTTATAACATTTCTTTAAGAACATTAGTTGTTGATTTTATCAATTATTATTTCTATTTTAGCAATCAAACAAATAACCCGCCTATCGCATATACTTCTACTTAATCTTTTTTGATCTTATTGTTAATCCTAAAGAGAAGTATATGACATCCTATAAACATTTTTCCGACCATGAGTTGATATGCCATTTTCAGAATGGACAAATTGATGCGCTTGAAACACTGGTTTTAAGACACAAAGAAAAGATCTATACTTCTATATATCTGCTAATAAAAGACAAATACCTGGCAGAAGATCTTTTTCAGGAGGTATTCATTAAGATCATAGATACCCTGAATCATAAAAAGTACAACGAGGAAGGTAAATTTCTCCCCTGGGCTATTCGGATCGCGCGCAATATGTGTGTGGATCATTTTAGAAAGATCAAAAGAAGGCCAACGATTAAAAATACTGACAATTACAATATTTTCGAAGTGTTCAACTTTACAGAAGAGTCAGCAGAAGATAAAAAAATGCGGTTACAGAGCTATGGGAAAATGCATCAAATGCTGGAACTATTACCGGAAGAACAAAGAGAAGTTCTGATTCTCAGACATTTTGCAGACTTAAGTTTTAAAGAAATTGCTGAACTCATGAATTGCAGTATCAATACCGCACTGGGACGAATGCGTTATGGATTAATCAATCTGCGCAAACTAATGACTGAAAAACAGATCGCATTATAAATTCAATACCTGCCAAAAACTTTAAACCCCTCCCGAAAGGCAGGGGTTTTTTATCTTAATCTTGAGCATCAAATCCTATCTTTGTAGAATACAAATGCATTCATTATCCATGTAAAATCATTATTAAATTTCCTTTAAAAAATCTATATCCGGCTATAGTTATTTTATTTTGCCGGCCTACTAACCTAAACGCACCGAAACATTAATGAATAAACCATTCGGTGTTATGAGAACATATTTTCTATCTGCTCTGATTTTTTTCAATACATATTGTGTGATTGCACAAACTTTTACTGGTAGCGGTGGCGCCATTCCCGGTTCCGGCTCAACCCCTGCGTGTTTTAATGCAAATGTTAATAGCGTTGGTACCATCAATTCCTCGAAAGGTCTAGCACAGGTTTGTTTGAGCATCACTCATCCTTCTATTGATGAGCTGGAAATTTTACTTCAGGCGCCCGATGGAACTTATGTTCCTTTATCCATCCAAAACGGAGCTGCCGGTGCAGATAATTACACCAATACCTGTTTTAGCGCAACGGCTTCTAATCCCATAAAATTCGGTACTGCTCCTTTTACCGGGAGTTTTCTTCCCGAAGGGCATCTAGGCGCAATGAATAACGGACAAAACGCTGACGGCATCTGGAAACTTTGTATTTTAGACAGAAGAGCACCCAGCAATGCTGGAAATCTTTCTTCATGGTCAATTACATTTAGCACAAATCCAGCCCCTCAACCACC
>CAZZJD010000221.1:0-3672 GCA_964654305.1 uncultured Chitinophagaceae bacterium | reverse complement strand
AAAAATATTATTTATCTATTTCGAAAGATCTCTGGTTTGTAATTTCTTTTTCGCTTCTATCTAAAATTATATTTGCCCTGATAATAAATAATTAAATTAAAATCTTTCCCCATGCGTAAGCCGAATGAGCGGACGTGCTAATTGAGGAAAGATGCGGAAGGATGCTATGAAAAGATTGGTGATAGCAGGCTTTCCAAAAAATCGCTGTATTATTCTGCCAGTTCTTAGCCGTAATGCAAACGTTTGCTGCCATCGCTGCTGATATTCTTCTTCCATTGCTGAGCGAGTGATTTGTTTTTGCAGAAAGGGAACTATACATCCGAATGCAATTTTACTGCTGTGCAGCGCCATGCTCATGCCATTGCCGCAAAGCGGGGTAATCATACCTGCTGCATCACCTAACAGAAGCATATGTTGTTCTACCTGTGTTTTATGCTCAAAGCTGATCTGTGAGATCGTTACCGGACTACTGTATAAAAATTTTGCATTCGTAAATATTTGTTTAAGATGTGGATTCCGGAATAAAAGCGCCTCTTGCATTTTTTCAATGCTGTTGTACTTGCTTAAATTAGCCGCGGTGGTTAAGTAACAGAGACAATAACGATTATCTTCTATTTTCGAAATACCGCAATATCCTTTTTCAAAATTATGCAGCGCAATTAGATTATCCGGATAATCGGTTTCAATGTGATATTTCACGCCAATATAATTATTCAGCTTTGACGGTTTATGCTGAATAAAAGAACGATTCCATTTGATATCGATATTGCTGCGTTTACCAAAAGAACCGACGGCCAGTTTACTCGTGAAACTTTTTACTTCTTCCTGAATATGAAACTGATCATCTTTAAATTCTATATGAATTACTTTATGATTTTCCAGTACTACGACACCTGCAGCTTTTGCCATTTGTGCCAGTTCATTATCTAGCTTATACCGACTTATACCAAAGCCACCGAGTGGCAATGAAGTTTGAAATATTTTTCCATTGGGTGCTGTTACCTCAAGCCTTTTTATCTTAGGTAGTTGCATTGCGGAAAGTGGTAATCCCAGCTGTTCCAGAAAATCCCAGCTTTCCAGACTGATGTATTCCCCACATACACGATGAAAAGGATATTGTTCTTTTTCAAACAATACCGTTTGATAACCGGCACGTGCTGACTGAATAGACAAAGCCAGACCTGCAAGTCCGCCTCCAATGATCGCTATATCAAATTTTGTGTGGTCCATGTTTATAAATAAGCAGCCATCGAAATGCCCATTTCCATTGTAATGTTACATTACCTGACTCTGCAGACTGTTGCAATGTGATCAATTCTGATTTACGAAATCCTCTCAGCACACTCAGGGGCGCATCATTTTTAACAAGATAGGATTTTGAAAATAATTGTGTCAGCAAGCGAATAGAAAAATACGCAAGCGGATGCCGGTGCAAATCATTTACAAAAAAACCAATGATGGTATTATTTTTCATCCATTGCCATTGCGCTGATAATTCTGTAGTAGTAAAGTGATGACAAAACAAAGAAGAAAAAACAATATGCGGCTTTGATGTAAATACTGCGTTTTTATAATCAGAGCAAGTAAATGTGATGCCTGTATTTTCCTTACGACTCTCAGCATAGGCAATGCAGTGCGGATTCAGATCAATGCCGGTATAATTAGCAGAAACTCCTTTTCGATCCAGATATTTTTTGATTGCTCGCAAATTATCTCCACCACCACAACCTATTTCGCAGATATGCAAGGGGGTTGATAGAGTAGGAATGGAGCAAAGTATAGAACGGATGCCTGCCAACGTAATCCGATGACCACCAAGCCAGGTATTGATGAAATCCAGTTCTTTCATATTGATACGAATGTCATCAAAGGGAAGATTGTCCCCATCCAACAATTCTTTTTCTGCAGAACGATGTGAAAACTTACTCATATATAGCTGAAAAAGTTTCCATGGTTAGACCTGGGCCGAATGCGGCTGCAAAAACGGTTCCCTTTTTTTTCTGCTCCATCAATTCTTTCAGCACAAATAAAAGAGTGGGAGATGACATATTACCATACTCTTTTAATACGTTATAACTTGCCTCTAAATTATCGGGCTTCAAGCCTAAACTTTTTTGAATGGCTTCTACAATTCTTTTACCGCCGGGATGAATACACCACTGTGTGATTTCTTCTTTTTCAACACCGGCTTTTTGCAAAGCACGTTGTACGAGTTGTTCAAAGTCTTCTTCAATCAGTTCAGGAACATAGCCGCTGAGGGTCATAAGAAATCCGGTAGAAGAAAGTTCCCAGGCCATGTCCTTTTTCCCTTTCGGAACCACTTCACTGTAAAACCCTTTCAGTTGTAGTCCTTTGATATCGAAAGAATCGTGTGTAATCAGTGCAGCTGCACTTCCATCTCCAAATAAAAGAGTGGATGCAATATTATCAGGTGTGGGATCCTTTTGAAAATGCAGCGTACAAAGTTCCGTACACACAATCATCACCCGTGCATTTGTATCCGTTTTGCAAATTGCATCGGCCAGTTTGAGCGCATGAATGGCAGCATAACATCCCATAAAGTTGAGGGAGGTCCGATATATATGCCTAGGTAAATCCAAAAGCTCCATTAACTGCAGATCTATACCGGGTGCGCTCATTCCCGTGCAGCTTACTGTAATAAGGTGTGTGATTTCATGGGTATGAATTATTCCCTCTGAACAGTTACGAATAGCCTCAGCAGAGAGTGATGCAGCATGACGCTGATACCATTGCATGCGCAATTCAAGGGATGGAAATGGTTCCAGTCTTTCATTATGTGGATAAAATTTCCATTCGGGCATCATAAGGCTGTAATCAGGTATAGCTGAGTAGCGAGCAGCGATGCCGCTTACATGATATAAAAATTTCAGTTTACGGTTTTCTACAGCATCCATTGCGTAGGCTTGCTGCATAAACTGCAAGATATCTGTCTGGTTGTGTTTGTGTGCGGGGACAGCCGTTCCCAGTGAAATAATTTTACTCAAAATGATTCATTATTAAAACTGTCAAAAAACCAAGGTTGGTACAAGTGCTTGCTAAAAGATTCATATGCATGGTGTGTCTAAAATCAGCAGCAACCGGATCTTTCCATACTTTAGTTGCCCACCAAAGGAAATAAACAAGTATGGGAAGAAAAAACAGGGTCAAAACAAAAAAGTGATTGAACAACATAGAAGATATAAATGTATAACCCATAAATAGCATTGCAAGACTATATATACCTGCACAAAATACAAAAGTGCCTTTGTATCCTAAAAGTAAACTAAGTGTACGAACTCCATCCGCTTTATCTGCCTGATGCTGGTAGATTTGTGTGAGCGGATAAAAACCTCCAATGAGAAATGAAGCAGTCAGCATACCACTTACAGGGAAACGGATATAAATTATTTCGCTGCTACCGTGATATACCAACCAGAATGTACAGGCCCCCTGAAATATGAGTACTGTTAAGAAACCGGCTATCGGATATTTTTTTAATCGTATACCTCGGTAACTATAGGCCCTGGAGGCCAGAATATATAGTAAAATTCCGACTGAAAAATATATGCTGATAATAAGAGAAAGAGTAAGCGCCAAAAAGTCCATAAGCAAACTCATGTAAAACAACTGTCGTGTAGGTTTAAGCGGATGCCGGACGCCTCCAATAGGACT
>CAZZJD010000220.1:0-3683 GCA_964654305.1 uncultured Chitinophagaceae bacterium | reverse complement strand
GTTTTGCATGGCAAAGGATCTAAAAACGAATTCAGTATAATGGGAATGACAGGCTACCAGATTTACACTCCAACAGAAGGCTGGAATTTTATGCCTTTCAATGGTCAAACAGCGCCTGAGGCAATGACGGCCGATGATCTAAAAGAAGGACAAAACGAGCTAGATGCTCAGGGATCCTTGATTGACTACGCAGCTAAGGGGCATACCATAGAGTATCTTGGAAAAGAAGAAGTTGACGGAACGGAATGTCATAAAATTAAGTTGACTTACAAATCGGGAAATAGCGAAACAATGTTTATAGACCCCTCATCCTTTTATGTTGTTAAATCTACTGAAGTTAAAAAAGCTAATGGTCAGGAAATGGAAATAACAACCTCTTATAGTAATTATGAAAAATTACCCGAAGGTATTGTTATTCCCAAAAGCGTATCACTCCCATTAGGCCCTGGTATGAATGCCGATTTCACGGTATCAAAGGTGGAAGTTAATAAAACGATAGATCCTTCTGCCTTTGCGCCTGGTAAATAATTTAAAATTTCTATTTGAAGCCCCGCCGAAGGCGGGGTTTTTTGCTCATAAAGGCATAAACTCAAAAGTTAAAACTCAAAACTCAAAAGTTAATTCAGAACCAAGTTTTTTGGTTTTGCCTTTTGACCTTTGACTTAATCTTTAAATCAGTTATGAAAAGAAAATATTTAGCTCTGTTACTAATCATTTTAGTAGTTGGGTTACACGCTTCCGCCCAAATCAACTCCGCGACTTTCGGTATGATGGAGGCCCGCTACCTGGGCCCGGGTACGATGAGTGGACGGATCACCGATGTGGTGGGTGTGAATAATGAGGGAGGGAAAACCATTTATGTGGGCACAGCCGGTGGCGGTATTTGGAAATCCAATAACGCAGGATTTTCTTTTAAGCCCATATTTGATAAATATGTACAAAGTATTGGGGCCCTTGCTATCGATCAAAAAAATCCCAAGACACTCTATGCAGGTACAGGCGAAAGTAACATGCGCAATACAGTATCCATAGGTAATGGGATATATAAATCAACGGATGGAGGTGACAACTGGACAAAGATTGGTCTCGACTCTACAGAGCATATCTCTAAAGTATTGATCGATCCTTCTAATTCTTCGGTGATTTACGTTTCTGCTCCTGGTCCTCTGTGGAGTGATAGCAAACACAGAGGGTTGTATAAGTCAACCGATGCAGGAAAGTCCTGGGAAAAAATATTATATATCAGTGAAAAGGCAGGCGTGGCGGATGTCGAGATCGATCCGCAAAACTCGAATGTATTATATGCAACTACTTGGGAATTCCGTCGTATGCCCTACGCGTTCAATAGCGGTGGAAACGGAAGCGGTATTTATAAAAGCACAGATGGTGGTAAAACATGGAATGAATTGAGTAACGGCTTGCCTAAAAAACCATTTGGAAGGGTAGCGATTGCATTAGCACCATCATCTCCTCAAAACCTATGGGCTATCGTAGAAAGTGAGAATACAGGTTTATATATTTCCTCCGATGGTGGAGCGACATGGAAAGAACAATCAGCCACAGCAAATATTCGTTCCAGACCTTTTTACTTTTCAACCCTTGAAGTAGATCCAAAAGATCCGAAAAGAGTCTATCGTCCTGCTTTCAGTTTTGCTTATTCCAGTGATGGAGGTTATTCTTTTGCAGAGGCGAGTAATGAAGGATGTTGGATCCATAGTGATCATCATGCGCTTTGGATTCATCCTGAAAATACAAACATTATGTACCTCGGAACCGATGGCGGAGTATACTATTCTTTGGATCGAGGCGTAAACTGGAAATTTGTCAATAATCTTCCTGTCGGACAATTTTATCATGTTAGCACTGACGATCAGGAACCTTATCGTATATATGGAGGATTGCAGGATAACGGTAGTTGGGTGGCGCCTAGTAGTACTACGGGTGGTGTTATGAATGGCGACTGGAAAAGCGTGTATGGCGGAGATGGTTTTTGGGTGCAACCAGATGCCGAATATCCACAGATCGCGTATGCTGAATACCAGGGCGGGAATATGGCTAGAGTAAACCTGTCGAATGGTGTAAGTATCAATATCAAACCACAGGCGGCTCCGGGCGATGATCCCTTACGATTCAACTGGAATACGCCACTGGTAACAGGAGCGAATAACCGAAAAAATTTATATACTGCTGCTCAGTATGTCTACAGAAGCAAGGATAAAGGTGCGAATTGGGAAAAGATCTCCCCGGATCTAACCACCAATGATAAGAAAAAGCAGGAGCAGGAGAAAAGTGGCGGATTAAGTATGGATGTTACAAGTGCAGAAAATCATTGTACCGTCTTTACGATTGCCGAATCACCGCTTGATGAGAATATGATATGGGCGGGTACTGATGATGGGAACCTGCAACTTACTTTGGATGGCGGTAAAACATGGAATAATCTGTCTAAAAATCTCGCCAATACAGGGATTCCTGTGGGCGCATGGGTAAGCAGCATTGAGCCTTCTGCTTATGATAAAAAAACAGTATATGTGACTTTTGAAAATCACATGTATGGAGATCATAATACCTATGCCGCTGTCAGTAAAGATGGAGGCATTACCTGGAATCGTTTTAAGAGTGATGAGTTTACCGGGTTTGCGCATAAGATCAAAGAAGATATTGAATCAAAAGACCTATTATTCTTAGGCACTGAAATGGGATTATTTGCGAGTGTGGATGGTGGAGAAAAATGGTTTCGCATGAAACTGAATCTGCCTTGGTATGCCTTGGTTCGCGATATCCAGATCCAGAAAAAAACAGGAGATCTATTACTCGCTACCCATGGTAGAGGGATTATTATTATTCAAGATATATCTCCGATGCGCAAGATCAATGAGTCACTTGCTAAAGAAGCTGTTGTGATCTTAAATGATAAGCCGATGACACTTACCAATGGTAAATATGGCGGAAGTTTTCCCAATGCTTCCGGCGATTGGAATGGCGGATCTGCCAATACCATTCCTTTTATTGAATATTACCTGAAAGAAAGAGCCAACTCTATTCAGTTGGAAGTCACTGATATGAATGGTAAGCTTCTTCAGAAATTAACCGCCAGCAATCGCAAGGGATATAATCGGTCATTGTGGAATCAAAGGATGCTACCACCAAAAACAGCGATAGGGGGTAACCAGACAGAATCTGCAGGATTCTTGGGTATGCAGGTATTGCCAGGAAATTATCTGGTGAAATTAAAAGTTAATGGTAAAGAGTATACCAAAACCATTCAGATGGTGCATGATGTTTCAAGTCTTTCCTTTACCGAAAGTGATCGTCGCCTACAATATGAAAAGGGGATGGAATTGTTTGCTATGAATGAAGAACTAGCTTTACTAATAGATAGTGTGATAACAAAGCAAGCTTTACTGAAAAAAAATATAGACTCTCTCGCAAATAAAAAAGCAAAAGCGTCTTTACAGAAACAATGGGATGCTTTCGAGCAGTTTCGTTTAACGTTGGTACCCCCTGTTGTGAAAGGCATTGCTGATTTGAAAAGATTACGAAATGAGATTGGAGATTTATATGTGGCTATTGTGGGACAAGAAGCCGCACCCGGAAATTTACAGTTGAAAAAAATCGAGACGCTTAAACTCTCGTTACAAAAAGCACATACTGACTTTGGGGCAATTCTCAAATCAGGGAAA
>CAZZJD010000219.1:0-3684 GCA_964654305.1 uncultured Chitinophagaceae bacterium | reverse complement strand
AGCAGATCATTCTAACTAACTGATTTAATGAGTTTTAAAAAAAATAAATTTGGCGAATAACTTATTTTACTTCAAATTTGACTTGAAATCCAATAGAAAGACCTATCCAACTATCCTGACAAACCAAGACGGACATCCAAACGTCCTTAGAAAAACTTCCAATTTGGAAGTTTTTTTTTATTTTCAACAGATCAACATGATATATAGTTGGTAGTAAATAAATTATCATAGTCAGGGGTTTAAACCCCTGACTATGGGTATAAACTCCATCATCCAATATCTTCCAATAACTTTATCTCAGGGGGCTTTCCCTTCATCCATAAAATACTCACGATATCATATTGAACTCGAATCCTATCCCCGTTCCTGAGAAGATAAGCCGCACCGGCCGATTTCATTTTTCTAAGTTTGGTAATCGTCACCCCTTCTTCGGGAAATCCAAAAGAAATGCCCGTGCGGGTCTTTACCTCAATAAAATGCAGCATATCCAATTTTTCTGCAACAATATCCAGCTCGAATCGAGAGCAGCGCCAGTTGGTATGCAGAATCATAAATCCGTTTCGCGAAAGCCAGTTGACGGCTAAAACCTCACCACGAAATCCGGTGTAATGGTGCTTTTTCATAAATCGATGTTTTAGGTTATAAATTCAAATTTCGGCAATATCCACATTCTTGAAAACTAAATTATCAACGAGATGCGTAACCGGAAATGTTTTTAACTATTTTTGCCACTCAATAAATAATTATGCAGCAAAAGAAAAATATACTCATCACCTTTTTAGTTTTCATTGTAATTGCCAGCCTGTATCGCTTGATGCCCGGCAGACCCGTTGGTTTTGCGCCTCAGATCGCAATTGCCCTTTTTGCAGGTGCGACCATTCGCAATAAAAAGTTTGCGTTTATGGTTCCTTTGATGAGTATGTTAATTGGCGACCTAGCTTTTGAGCTCATGTATCGTTCAGGCCTGAGTGAATTTGGTGGATTTTATGAAGGCCAGTTGCTCAACTACATTCTTTTTGCAGGCATCACCGCTTTGGGCTTTCTGATTAATACATCAAAAAAATCTCATATTGTTGCGGGTAGTTTATCTGCTCCAACTGCCTATTTTCTGATCAGCAATTTTGCCGTATGGATCAGTGGCGGTGGCTTCAATCGCCCTAAAACATTTGAAGGCTTAATGACGGCTTACGTAGATGGCATTCCTTTCTATCAGGGGAGCTTATTCGCGACATTTGTATTCTCCGCTATATTCTTTGGCTCTTATCTTTTAAGCAAGAAGAGCAACGAAGTTTCGATTGGATAGAAGAAGTTGCAGGTTGTAAGTTGTAGGTTATTCGTTAACCTCCAACTTCATCATACCTGAAACACACCTAATTTCATCTCTTCTGTTATAGGGTTATGATTGGCCGCTGAAATCCCCTCACTGATGACCCTTCGTGTTTCCTTGGGATCAATGATGGCATCTACCCATAAACGGGCAGCCGCATAATAAGGGGTAGTTTGTGTATCATATCTCTGTTTGATCTCCTGCAATAATCGCTGTTCTTCTTCCGCTGGAACTTCACCGCCTTTCGCTTTCATAGCCGCCACCTGAATCTGTAATAATGTTTTGGCTGCCTGCTCTCCTCCCATTACTGCAATCTTAGCTGAAGGCCAGGCATAAATAAACCGAGGATCATAAGCCTTTCCGCACATGGCATAGTTACCTGCGCCATACGAATTACCGACTACAATAGTAATCTTGGGCACCACACTATTGGATACTGCATTTACCAGTTTCGCCCCATCTTTAATAATACCTGAATGCTCACTACGGCTTCCTACCATAAATCCGGTTACATCCTGTAAAAATATTAGTGGAATTTTTTTCTGATTACAATTCAAAATGAAACGAGCTGCTTTGTCGGCACTATCATTATAGATCACACCACCCATCTGCATTTCACCTTTCTTGTTTTTAAACACCAGACGCTGATTGGCTACAATCCCTACTGACCAGCCATCGATACGAGCATAACCACAGAGAATAGACTTACCATAGTCTTCCTTAAATTGATCAAATTCACTATTATCGACGATGCGCTCTATAATCTCTGTCATATCATAAGGCTTACCGTCAGAAGGAAAAATCTGATACAATTCTTCCGGATCTTTTTTCGGTTCTGCTGCTGTTATTCTGTCAAATCCTGCTTTGGGTTTAGAACCCAGACGACTCATGATCTTTTTCACTTCATCCAGACAGTCTTGTTCTGTTTTGAATTTATAATCCGCTATACCGCTGAGCTCCGTGTGTGTAACGGCACCTCCGAGCGTTTCGGCATCAATATCTTCTCCTATGGCTGCTTTAACCAGATAAGGTCCTGCTAAAAATATAGAGCCATTCCCCTCTACCATTAATGTTTCATCACTCATGATCGGCAGATAAGCTCCCCCCGCCACACAAGCGCCCATTACCGCAGCGATCTGCGTAATACCCATGGCACTCATCTTTGCATTGTTACGGAAGATGCGACCAAAATGCTCCTTATCCGGAAAGATCTCGTCCTGCATGGGCAGAAATACACCGGCACTATCGACCAGATAAATGATGGGCAAATGATTTTCCATCGCAATTTCCTGCATGCGCAAATTCTTTTTGGCGCTGATTGGAAACCACGCTCCTGCTTTTACCGTCTGATCATTAGCCGCGATCACACACTGTCGTCCGCTCACATAACCAATTCCGGCCACGGTTCCGGCAGCCGGGCAACCGCCCTGTTCCTTATACATATCATAACCGACAAATGCGCCGATCTCAACAAAAGTTGTATCCTTATCGATCAGATAATCTATTCGCTCACGAGCCGTGAGTTTATTTCTTTCTTTTTGTTTCTGAATGGATTTCTTTCCTCCGCCCTCCGCTATGATCGCTAAACGACGGCGCACTTCCGCAAGCGATAATTTCATCACATCTTCATTCTTATTATGCTGAATATTCATATATGGCAATGGTTATAACAGTCCGCAATATACAGATTCAAAATGTGAAGAAGAAAACTGTTGTCTCTGCTCAGTAAAAAACTACAACATATAACCTTCAACCTACAACCTTCAAAATATCCTTGCCAATCCCACATTCTAGGCATCGCTTATGTTGGCAATAATGTTTATGCAGATGTATTAAGGCCTGAGAGTCGAAAGCGCTATCCGCTTCCACCCCCAGCTGTTTCCATCCTTGCATGATCCGGTTGCGTTCTGACTTTATTTTCGTAAAGAATTCAATGACTTTTAGTTGTTCAGGAATATTTCGCTGATTGCTTGCCTGCAAATAACGAAAAGGCAATACTGCATTGATAAGAATAAGAACTGCCATCTGATCTCCAATTTGTTTCTCTCTGAAATCAGATCCCTGCTTCACAGAATAATGATAATGCCAGAAATCGTTAGCAGTTACCATTATTATTTTTTTCATGGCTTCTAAGCTATCACACTGCATCATCCGGAAATATAAGTCAGGATACTGATGCATCATCATAGAGAGCTGAGCCAACCGAATAGCAGGGAAATGGGCAGGCCGCATTCGAAGATTAGAAAGGAGCAGATGAACATCGGGGATAGAATATTTCTTCTTATAAAAATCATACTCCCTTTTCAACATTTTCAAATACGAGTCTTCGAAATCTTCTTTCAATAATCCGGCTTGCC
>CAZZJD010000218.1:0-3707 GCA_964654305.1 uncultured Chitinophagaceae bacterium | reverse complement strand
ATTCATTGAGATATTTAGGTGTGATTAGAAATTATCTTTTTTCGTTCACTTTATTTAAAATAATAAGTTTAATTACTTATTTATCTTCTTGTTTCTGATTTTTTTCAAATAAATCTGCAAGATTTTTTATAAAATTCTTTGTTCATATTATATAGTTATTACTTTTACAAACAATTAACAACCGAGATAATCGGTTACCCTCCAATCCTTCGAAATCCGGCCTTTTACCAAGAGCTTAAAATCACAGTACTAAACACTGACCTGGTTCAGCATTAAATCCTTTTGCTATTTCAATTGGATTTAGTATTCCTGCGCTAGGTCTGTATTGCTTGTTTATTTTTTTGTTATAACTCAATGACAGCTATGTTTAAAAATGTAATGCTCCGATTGGTAATCATTATCAGCGTAATCACCGCTTGTTTCAGCCAATCCATCGCTCAAATTACTATCCCATCCGGCTCTTATGTAGTTGATATGGGCGTGAACAACAATGTAAAACCTGCGGGCCTTCGCCCTTATGGGATGATTCACGAGCTGGTGAAATTTTACAATGTGCCCGTGATCTGGGTAGTAAAACAGGGAAAGGTAAAAGATGCCACAGACTATACGATTGAAGGGGTAGCCTATAAAGGAGGTATTTTTATCATACCGGCAAATTATATTACGGGTGCCGTTCTTCAAACTATCAATGGTTGGCGTACCGGCACACCGGCCAGTACTTTCGGTTATACAAGAGGGTTAGTTACAGCGAGAGCCTTGTCTTCTTCCTATACATTTGTTGGGGCTAAAACAGATACCATTAAATCCGTTCCTACCTGGACACTGGATGCACAAAACGGATCTATTGCTCAGGGCTTTCTGGCAAATGCGGGTATACCAGCCAGTGCTTATAACTACCTTGCACCCTCTGCTTTAGGCACTTGCAGTGACATCTTTGTAATGCCGCATGCGGATCCTACATGGGCTACACATGGTAATTTATTTAATTGGAACCTCACTTATCGTGGTGCGATATGGTTGGGATGTCACGCAGGTAGTGCGCTGGAAAATATGTACAATCCGGCCAATCCCAGTCAGCAGACAAATTTCCTCAGTACTAAAACAACTACCGCTGGCACAGGAATTATATTGCCTGCAGCAGGTTCTACCGCATACGCACAAAACTCACTGGTGCTTTGGGGGAATCATGCGGATGCAACACCTCCTTATAATACTAACACATCCATTGCTGCTCCTCAAACAGGAACACCTGCCCAGCCCGATGACTGGGTTTCTCAGTTTATTGGTGTAACAGATGCCGCTCATCTTAACGGAAGCGAGCAGGTATTTTTACCTGTGAAAGGTCAGGGATGGAGAAGCTCTACTAAAATCATTACCTATGATCCTACGCAAGTCAATGTGCCTTCCATCTCTGATGGAGCTGCTGTTATCATGGCTTATGGCAATGGTTTCGGTGATCCGAACAGAGGTCAGGTAATGTTGGAGGCAGGTCACAGTATCAATAAAGGAACAGTGGGTGATGTGGCTGCGCAAAGAGCATTCTTCAACTGGAGCTATCTCGTAGTAAAAGATAAATCCATTGTAGTGGGAGCGATATCCGGACTTCCTTTTTCAGGAAATATTACCGGTATCACAAGTTTATCGGTGAATGCAAGTTCACCTGTTGTTACATCCGGAAGTTTATCTTATTTATGGAAAGCTGTT
This sequence comes from uncultured Chitinophagaceae bacterium, assembly GCA_964654305.1. GTDB lineage: Bacteria > Bacteroidota > Bacteroidia > Chitinophagales > Chitinophagaceae > Lacibacter. Next base: position 2,003 of record CAZZJD010000218.1, on the reverse strand, counting down.
CGTGTTGATAATGGTCAGGAGATCGGAACCTTCTCTGTAAATAACAGCACGGCTGCTGCTAACACTATTTATAATCCCGGTACGGTAGGTGCTAATACGCCGATCTTAATTACGGTTTCTGTAAAAGATCCTTGTGGAAGAACCACTACTACCAGTACACCGGCTACTATCAAACCGCTTCCAACTGCTCCTGTTGCACAAAATGATGTGGCAGGTATCAGTGCGGATTGCTTCACTCCGGGAGCAAGTGTTACGGTAAATGTATTGAGTAATGATACGGATGTAGATGGTGATATCAATCCGGGTTCTGTTCAGTTACAGAATCCCGCAAATAGTGCACAATATGCCTCCTCTTATACCGTACCTACTGTAGGTACCTGGACTTCAATCGGAAGCTCAGTGGTATTTACACCGGCGACTAACTTTTTCGGAAGCGCATCCATTAATTACCGCGTATGTGATTTTACTTCACTTTGTGCAACGGCAAAGATTACGGTTGGGGTAGGAACGCCGGATAGTCGTGGTTGTTACCCGGGCAGTATCTGGGGAGTTGAACTTACGGATACAGTAAAAGTTGTGACCTCAAGTTCAAATGTAACCAACGCTGCAAATATTCTGGGTGAATCCGATTATGATGTGGCTGACAATACAACCTATGCGACTATTGCTAATAACACGGCCAATAATGTTGTACTGGATTTTGGTGCTGCTTTTTCGGCGTCGTCTTATGATTCATTGCGTGTTTACTGGGCTTCCAATACATCTGGCAGTTCTTCTATAAAAGTAGAATTCAGTTCAAACAATACAACCTATTCAACACTTGGTACTGTGTCTTCGCCCAACAGTGATCCGGAAACAGAAAGCAGTTTTCTGATGCCTTCCGGTTTGCGTTATGTAAAGATCAGTTATGCTTCCGGCGCAGTTCCGCGGATTGATGCGGTGTTATCAGAGAAATGGAATTGTGTTTCGGCACAACCTGCTGCATTGGATGATGATGTATCAATGACGGAGGATCTTCCGGTAACGATTGATGTGGTTGCGAATGATAATAATCCGGGTAATTTACCTGTAACACTCAGTATTGTAACCGCTCCTTCTAATGGCAGGGTGAGTGTCAATACTGACAATACAATAACCTATTTGAATAATAATGATTTCCCTGCGGGTACATCCAATGCAAACGATCAGTTTGTATATAAAATATGTAACAGTCAGGGTTTCTGCACTACGGCTACCGTTACGGTAACTATTACCAATGATGGTTGTGGAAACGGACAGTACAAACCATTAAGTGGTACATCCGGAACTGTAACTATACAGGGGAACAATTCGAATATGATTGATAACTACCTGAAAAAAGACAAGCAGGACGAAAATAAAGGAGGAAGTAATCCACTCGAAATTGGTAAAAATGCAAACGAAAGAAGAGGGCTATTCTTGTTTAACAGTTTGGGGGTACCATCCAACGCGGTCATTACCAATGCGGTTTTCTCTATCTATAGAAGTGGCGGAGACGGTAACACACTTAGCTTAAGTGCGCATAAGATTACAAGAAGCTGGACAGAATCGGGCTCCACCTGGAAAAGTGCAGATGGATCTACTCCATGGACGGCACTTGGAGGAGATTTTCAATCAACTCCTGTTGCATCTATCTCAGCAACCGGTGTTAACGGATATAAAGACTTTAATGTAACCAGTCTGGTGCAGGGTTGGGTAAGTAATTCTTATCCGAATTATGGTATCTTAATCAAGCAAAATGCTTCACCTTTAGTAGATAAACGTCATCAGTATCAATCATCAGAAAGTACTTCTTCTACTTCAACCTTATCAAGCCTCACACCCAAACTTGTCATTTCTTATGTGACACCCGGTGCTTGTGTTGCAGTGCCTAATCGTGCACCGCTTGCTAATCCGGATTATGTTACTGCAGGTACAGGACAGTCCATTGCAATCAGCAATGCATTAACAAACGATGCAGATCCTGATGGAAATACAATCAGCAT
>CAZZJD010000217.1:0-3708 GCA_964654305.1 uncultured Chitinophagaceae bacterium | reverse complement strand
ATGCGGGAAGCGGAATGACTGAGTATTTAACTTCAGTAACAGATGCCATTAATAAGATTCTGGCTATCAGACTTGATAATAAATCATCTAATAAAATCAAGTATGGCGCTGTTGTGTACCGAGATTATGGTGATGAAAATTGTTCTCAGGATCTTTCTTATGCTAAAATTGATCTGACGCCGAATGCAAGTTCTGTTATTGAGTTTTTAAATAGTCAGAAAACAATCTCAGGTTGTAAGAAAGGAAATAAGTCGGTCAATAAGGGTTTGTATCAGGCATTGCGTATGCTTTCAGTGAATGGGAAACAAGATGAATCGAACTATGTGGTAATGATCGGTGGTGCCGGTGAATCCAGGCCCAATCCTAAATACTCAAATGAAAACATTATTAATATGCTTGTAAATGCTAAGGCTAATCTGCTGGTGTTTCAGGCAATTAATGGATTGTCTGATGAGTACACTTTTTTTACTCCTACATTTAAGTATATCATCAAAGAGGCTTCTGCAAGAAGTACGAAAAAAAGTGTAATTGGAACAAAATTCGAAAAAGATTTCTCTAATCCCAGGTTTAATACTGAAAAGGAAAATATATATTTTACTGATTATCCCAATACTTCTGGGCTGAATGCAACGATTGCTTTTCCGGAGAAGAGTAGCTCGCTTTCATCGGATGTTATCGTATATCAAATGGATAGTTTGCTAAACTTCGGAGAGCAGGATATTGAAGCGAAAATCGGAGCGTTAAATGCGCAGGTGAATGGAGTCGGTTTGAGAAATATAAAAGTTAATCCCTCCATTATTCGACTGTTTAAAGAACTGGGCCAAGATATCAATGATGCGGATATCGGAATGAAATTTATGGGCACCAATTATCAGTTTTTTATTCCTGCTTTTACAACGCCGGAAATCAAATCACTCGAAAACAGTGTGTTTAAGCGTGTATTATTTGTCAGTATTGATGAGTTTGATGCTTTGTTAAATACGCTGACTGTATTAGTGCCCGACGGAGCCAATAGTTCTGAACTGAGAAAGGCGTTGAAGAATGTATATACCCAACTGCTCGCTACTTATATTGGAGATGCAAAAGCAAAAGAGCAAATTGAAAACAAAAATTTGACGCCAGATGATGTACTAAAGTATGTAACAGGGCTCCACTCGAAGACAGACTTTTTAAGCAAATTTAAGATTAGTGATTTTACAAAGAAGACGATTGTGTCTGATGATGATATTCAAAAAATGCAAGATGAGATTCGTAATAAAATAAGTGGGTTAAGGCAAATTAAACAAGATCCCGATCAGATGTTGAAAATGGATTTGAATACCTTTTTCTGGATACCGGAAGAATATCTGCCCTGATCCTATGATAAAACCTCATTTTAATTTAAACAAAAAAGAAAACGGAATTTAATTGAATGTGATGGATTCTATAGCAGTGCGAAAAAGTGACAAAGTGTTGTTTTCGGTTGAAAAGCTTACCTGTGCATACCGTAATATCAAAAATGAAAGTGTATTATATATCGATAAGCTTGAGATTCCTAGAGGCAAGCTTGTTTTTCTATTAGGAGCATCAGGTTGTGGGAAGAGCACTTTGCTTGAAACACTGGGGTTGATGAATAATACCATTTCGGATGGAAAGATTTATTTTTATCCGAATGAAAAATCTGATCCTGTTGATTTAGCGGAATTATGGAAAGAAGAACATTATGCTACACTTACGGAAGTACGTAAAAAAAACTACAGCTTTATTTTCCAGAATACCAATTTAATGGAAAATTTTACCGCCTATGAAAATGTATGTTTGGCAGGCATGATTAAGGAGAATGTAACTCAGGAAGCCGTGTTAGATCATGCTCGTATTTTAATGAATAAAATAAAACTTACTGAGCAAGAAGTCAATTTAAAGACATTGGCTGTTAATCTTTCGGGAGGTCAAAGACAAAGACTTGCTTTTGTGCGTGCCTTAAATAATAAAGCAACGGTCCTTTTTGGAGATGAGCCAACAGGAAATCTGGACGAAGCGAATGCACAGGAGCTTTTTGAGATTATCAAATCAAATCTCAATGGAGGTTTATCTGCCGTGGTAGTATCTCATGATATTAATCTTGCGATCAGATATGCAGATCAGATTATTGTGATTACGAAAAATCCTGAAAAAGGATTTGGAGAAATACACAGCGAAAATATATTCAATAGAGAATTGTGGCAAGACAAACCGCAGGATGAAAGGGATCTTTTCAAGCAAAAGATCAAAAGCTTTTACCACGCAGATCACGAGCATCGTAGCATTAAAAGTTCGGAAGTTGCTAAAGTAGATACCGGCATTAATTACCGAAGACTTTTCCTTAAAAAGGAAGGTAAAATTTTATTTGGCAAGGGTCGTCGTAACCTAGGAGTTTTATCACTGATTTTATTCTTTACTTTTTTAGCAATAGGATTTGCTAATGGCAGCCTTGAATATCTGGACAAAAAAATGAACAGTGCCTTTGTGAACTGGGTAACTGTTTCTATCCCTTTTGGCAGATCCGCCGAAGATCAAATGAGTGTTATTACCTCAAAACTCGAAGATCCCGATTTTAAAAAAGAATACCTCTATCAGTCAATCTCTCCTTTCAGTGAATTGCCTATTGATGTATATGATCTGAAAAGAAAAAACTTTTTTCCTGCAAACTCACGTACCATTGATGTACAAGCCGATAAGAAATTGATTGATGAAGTGGTGTTGAATAGCAATAATATAATTGTTGGTGATAAATCGGGCTTTTCAGGAGCAATGGATATAAGTTTGATTGTTACAAAAAGTTTTTTAGCCGAATTTGGTTATGAAGAAAATACAAATATCATTTACTGTTTAAAAACCATTGTGGCAGATACTACTGGCGGACAAAAAAAATATGCAGATATAAAAGTTCCTTTACCTGTTAAAGCAATTGTGAATCAATTACCCGGTAAGTATGATATTATTTATCCGGTTCATTTTCAGTCTGCTTTTTTTGAAGGGATCAATTCAGCTTTTGATATTACAAAGGAAAATCAAAAGATCTGTTTGTTTTATCCAGAAAATGATTTAGCGAAAGCCACTCTGATCAGAAAAGCATTTAATCGTTTTTTTGAAAGCAAGCCCGACTTCTATTCCAGCTATCAACCAGGTGATGTATATCAGGAGGATTATGTACTTGGATTTGTAAAGGGAAAGATTTATACGGTTGATTTTTTAAATCCGCTTCCCTCCGCAGGATATACAGATACACTGACTAATGAAATGATGGCATTTGCAAAATCAAAAGGAGTCGATAAGCAAGCAGTCAGAACATATAAGTATGAAGAAAAGATTGACGGGAATAGTGGGGAGCCAACTTATGATCAGATTTCGGTTTATTTCAATAGCCTGGACCGAATCAAGGAATTTGCCAAAGAGTTGAAAAAGAGAATGAATAAAAGTGGTGAGCCGCCCATTGAAGTGGATGTTAACAAGGTAACTGAGAAAGAAAACTTTAATTTTCTAAGCAAGGTGACCATTATTATTTCTTCATTGCTCGTTATTTTTAGCATACTTTCCATTGTATTATTTGTTTCAAATCTCCTGGTTAGCCATCTTTCAAAAGTGAAAATGAATATCGGCACTTTCAAGGCAATAGGACTGCCCGATTCCGAAGCAAGAAAAATTTATTTTATGATTATATTTTTCTTTGTTATCTCTTCAGTTTTGATT
>CAZZJD010000216.1:0-3733 GCA_964654305.1 uncultured Chitinophagaceae bacterium | reverse complement strand
AAACGAATTTAATCGCATTGGTTCCGGTAGCGGAAGTACTGACGGATATTTCAGCAGGATCATCTGACTGACAAAGCGTTTGTGCTGCTGAAGGATTGGTGATGGTTGCACAGCAGTTATCCGTTACCGTTACATTTGCAGTTTGTGTACATAAGTTATTCGCATCTTTTACCGTAACGGTGTAGTTCCCTCCACATAGTCCGATTGCAGTTGGTGTTGTTTGTGAAGCAGGATCATTCCACAAATAACTAAATGGGCCCGTACCTCCCGAAACACTAACAGAAGCCGTACCGTTACATGAAGAGGGAAGTGAACAATTCGTATTTGCAACGGTACTGCCAACTACACTAAACTGTGGATTAACTTTTAAAATAAAACTAGTTGGAGAAGCACACTGACCAGGGTTGGGCGTAAATGTATAAGTAAAGTTACCGGGTATGTTTGCTGATAAAGCAGCTGGATTCCAGTTGCCAGAAATCCCATTGTCTGAATTAGTTGGTAAAATAGGCTGAATAAGGATTGTTCCTTCGCACAATGGTCCGTATGTTGGGAAAGTTGGTGTAACCGGATTATTAACAGTTATTGTTACATTTTTGGAGAAGGAACAGGTTGCATTATAAGTAAAACGGAGATCATCAATGGCAAAATCATTCCCCTGCTGCGCTGTTTCCCGATCAATGATACAGATCTTTGCTGTTGTTGACGCTCCCGAATTCCAGTTATGTGAAACCGGCTGCCAAGTACAAATAGCTCCAGGGGCATTGTAATTACCTACGAAAGAACCATTAATTAAAACATCCATTCTTGCAGAGGGATTAATTCCTACTGATTGAAGTAAATAAGAAAAAGTATAATTCGTATTGGGAAGAACTGGTACAGTCTGACACCAGACGGTATCATTGGCATTTGTTGATCCATCTACCACCATCATATTTCCGGTGCCTCCGTTGGCTACACAGGAAGAAGAAAAAAAGCTAGTCCAGCTATTTGCGTTGTTTACAACACCATACGCCTTCTGATTACCGGAAGGATTTGAACCAAGGAAAGTATAATCTGATGCAAAACCAATATTACCCAATTCAAAATCTCCGTTATAAATCAAGTTTCTGGTATTACTTGTTTGTGCATTTAAAGTATAGACGGTTGTCTGTGATGGCTGTACTACAGGTGAAGCAAGTGCAGGATTCGTTAAGGAAGCATCCGTCGGATTTGCTGTCCAGCTATAAGTGGTAGCTCCCGATGCAGAGAGTTGTACACTTGCGCCTTTGCAGATGGTAGTATCATTTCTTACTGTAACCGTTTGAGCAGGCACTGCGATATTAATACCATTAATATCAAAAGTTGCATTACTCTGATCGGTAATCGTTACTTTGTAGGTGCCTGCAGCCAACCCGGTAAATACACCGTTGGAATTACTTTGTGTAGCAGCTCCACTGAGCGCAAAACTTTTATAAGGTTTTATTCCGCCAAAAGGATAGACAGAAATTGAACCATCATTACCAGAAGTACAACTCAGATCTGTTTTGGAATAAGTACCGCCAAGGGCCAGCTGAATTCCTGAGTTAATATAGATAGTATAATCGCATTGATCACCGGCGTATCCATCAATCATTAAGTGATACGTATTTCCGGGAGTAAGTCCTGTTGCTTCAATGATACCCGGCTGTACAAACTGCGGACTCCAGCAATTCGATTTAGGAGTAAAGGTTCCGCTTCCGCAATTAGTAGTTTCATAGATACGCATTTGTATGCCGTTATTATCATTGCAGTTGTCGACAATGATATTAAGCCTTGCTGTAGTTTCACTCGCAATAAATTTCAGCCAGGATGTGTTTTCAAGATTGCCACAAAATGCCGCCCCACTTGGGTCTGATGGAGAAACAGTATAAGTACTTTTTGTATTGCCACAATAACCATTTAGGTTGCTGATCAATGGTGCTGCCGAACAAAGATCTGTAGCCGGCGTATTCGTAAGACAATTGGTATTCGGTGGCGTAGGAAATACAAATTTTGTATTTGGACGAGCGGTTACTATTGTGCCAGATCCGAATGGGAAAGCAGCATCAGCAAAATTTCTTACAACTCTGTTAGCGACAACATCAGTATAACGAAAAATAGGAAATCCGGCAGCTTTAGAGCCATCCCCATTCTCACAAAGCACTTCCAGATTTTGTGTATTATTATAAGCGAAAGGAGTTTGCAATGTAATCATCGCCCATCCTGATCCATTATAAGTGATCGATCCATCATACACTTTCGTAAAGCCGGCTGTTCCAGGATAGTTGGTGCTTGTATAGGTAGTAGCATTTGTCAGTCGCATCCAGATGCGCTGATTCTGCATCGTGTAATTAAGTGGAGAATTATCCACATAAAAACCAATTTTAATAATCAGATCACTTGCATGAAAACCGGCACTAGTGAAGATCATGGAAGTCCAGCCAAAATCAGCATTGCCATTAAAAGGAATATTATTTGTGCTAAGTAATCCCCCGCCGATTGTTACATTTCTTTCTAACTGAGCTTTCGTATCCGTTATAGCAAAGCAGCAACCGATTGTAATTAATAAAACAAACCCTCTTTTTAAGAGGGCAGTTAAAAAATGTTTCAAAACAATACTGATTGATTTAGTATACATTACCATACGTTTCTAGGACATGTTTCCTGGTTATATTTATTGCCGATCATAAACCCTAAAATGATTTCATGAGAACCATTGCTTACCTGATTGAGCGTAGTAGTAGTATAATCATAAGAATATGAAATGATTACACTATTAAATGCTCTTAAGCCGGCCATAGCAGCAAAACCATATTCAGATCGGTAACTCGCTCCTGCCCATAAGAATTCACGATATTGAAATTTTACATTCAAGTCTGCTTGTAAAGGAACCGGATTAACATATTTTACCATTATAGAAGGAATCATATTGATATCTTCAGAAAGTAAAAAACGATAGCCATACGTTCCAAAAATATGAGGGATTCTTGCACCCCTAACCTGACTTAAAGTATTATTAGCAAATTCTAATGGCTGTGGAATAATCTGCTGCATTGACAGTCCCAAAAAATAATCTGCCGAGTATAATAATATACCTGCATTCATATCAAATTGTATTTTCCCAATTTCGCCGGACCCTCTTACAGCTGGGTCAACGTTTACTCCATTTCCAAAATCAAGTTTGGAAGTATTTAAACTCAACCGACTGATTCCTACGCCAAATCCTGCCGAAAGATTAGTCCTTGCTCCTAAGCCAAGATGATATGCATAAGTACCAAAGGCAGAGATATTATTAAACGGGCCTGCCTCATCGTTGATAATCTGTACTCCAATGCCATGGTGAGGGGCCGCCGCTTCATACTCTTCAAAATAACTTTTCCCTCTTGGATTATACCCTTCTACAGAAAAAGAAGTCGCATTTGTTTTATAATCTGACTTCCCAATTGGAGCATGTAAAGTAAAATAAGAAGTAACGGGAGCACCAGACAATCCTTGCCATTGCTGACGATGCCCTAACTTGATATCTGTATAATTCTCTATACCACTGAACGCAGGATTGATAATATACTGGTTCATTATATATTGGGTATAATGAGGTTTTTGTTGCGCAAAAATGTTTGACTGCACTGTTAAAATTAAGAGCGCAGATAAACCCAAAATCAATTTGTTTTTTAGCACCATGTCATTTTTTTTTATCATCAAGCCGTCAAGTTATTAATTCCTATAAAAACATACA
>CAZZJD010000215.1:0-3743 GCA_964654305.1 uncultured Chitinophagaceae bacterium | reverse complement strand
CTTTAATAAAAGTCGGCAGCGAAATTAAATCTTCGTTCGCAAACTTATTTTTATTTCCTATTTTCGACACTATTACTGACTAAAACGATTCAACATGAACGATGCTTCCACTACTCGTCACCCACAGGGGCTCTATGCGCTTTTCTTCACTGAAATGTGGGAAAGATTCAGCTATTATGGTATGCGTGCTTTGCTGGTACTCTATCTTACCTCTACGGCTTTAAAAGGTGGATTTGGTCTGGAGCGGGCTAGTGCACTGGAGATCTACGCAATTTTTACAGGACTCGTATATCTTACCCCTATTGCAGGCGGTATACTGGCAGATAAATTATTGGGACAAAGAATATCTGTACTGATTGGCGGTTTACTTATGGCGCTCGGCAATTTTGTGCTGGCACAAAGTGTAGGTATCCCCGGTGCTGAATCGGTTGCCGATGGCAGACAATGGTTGCTTAATCTTGGTTTGGGCTTACTTATTGCAGGGAACGGATTTTTCAAACCTAATATCTCAACTATGGTGGGAGGATTGTATCAGGCCAATGATATCCGCCGAGACAGTGGTTTTACGATTTTTTATATGGGAATCAATCTGGGTGCATTCCTTGCACCATTGATTGCCGGTTCGCTTGGTGAGATATACGGATGGCAATATGGTTTTTCTGCTTCTGGTATCGGTATGCTGTTAGGCATTGTAATTTTTCTTGCCACTCAAAATAAACTGGCAGGTGTAGGAATGGCTCCCGGTCATCAAGAAGATCGGTTAACGATGGCAGATTTTATCAAAGTGATTGTTTGGGTGATTGCTACTGCTGCATTGGTATATGGATTGTTGTTGTTATTTGGAAGTATGTCAGATCAAACATATAGTTGGGTAACCAATGCGATCTTTTTAGCAGGTGGTATTGCGGTGATGGCCATCATCGGCGCGAATACCAAAGGAAGTGATCAGTGGAGCAGGGTAGGTGTGATACTGGTACTTGCATTTTTCAATATCTTTTTCTGGGCCGGTTTTGAACAGGCGGGCGGAACTTTCAATCTGTTTGCAGAAGAAAATACAAATCGTAATATAGGATCATTTGAGATTCCTACTACCTGGTTTCAAAGTATCAATGCCTTTGCCATTTTTGCATTGGCCCCACTATTCGCTGCCTTATGGATCTATTTAAGTAAGCGTAATAAGAACCCAAATATACCGGTGAAATTCGGACTGGGTTTGTTATTGCTCGGACTTGGGTTTGTGGTGATGTACATTGCCGCTGAGCAAGCCAAAAGCGGATTAGTAAGTTCTCTTTGGCTGATTGGTGTTTACCTTTTACATACTGTAGGAGAGTTATTCCTGTCGCCAATCGGATTAAGCATGATCACGAAATTATCTCCTCCCAAAATTGTTTCACTCATGATGGGATTATGGTTTACGAGCATTGCTCTCGCCAATTATATGGCCGGTATACTCGAAAGTCTGCTCCATAAATTTGAAATGAATCTCTTTTTATTCTTGATCGTTACATCAGCAGCCGGCGGCTTGGTGATGTTGCTGATCTCTCCGATATTGAAAAAGATGATGAGGGGGGTAAGTTGATGGAATAAATAATTGGTTGTTTGTTATAAGTAGTTGGTAAAAAAAGACCCCGAAAAAGGTTTCGTTATATCGAAACCTTTTTATATTTGTACTGTTGCAACCATAAAAAAATGAAAACACTATTTGAAGTAATTTTCCTTTCGGAAGCATTTGATTTTTTAAAGGATCTGGAACGTAAACATTATGAAAAGATACTTTATAATATTCGTAAAGCTCAGGTAGGTAGAGATCCGGAACTCTTTAAAAAAATCACTGATGACATTTGGGAATTCAGAACACTCTATAATGGCATCCAATATCGTATGCTTTCCTTTTGGGATAAAACTTTACCTCAGAATACAATCGTAATTGCAACACATGGCTTTATTAAAAAGCGCAGTCTGGTTCCTGAAAAAGAAATCGAAAAGGCAAAGAATATCAGACAAAAATATTTTGATGAAAAAAATAAAAAATAATTCTAGAATGAAAACCTATTCCATAGATCAAGTACAGGATCGTCTTATTGGAAAAAAAGGAACCCCAGAACGTGATCGTTTCGAGTATGAGCTGCAGCTTGATATTATAGGGCAAGCGATCAAAAAGACAAGACAAGAAAGAAAAATGACCCAAGAACAATTGGGGAAATTGATTGGTGTTCAGAAAGCGCAGATATCCAGACTTGAGACTAATGCATCTAATGTGACCTTGGACACACTTCTCAGAGTTTTTTCTGCTCTTAAAGCAAAAGTTAAATTACAGATTGAACTTCCTTCTGTTCAAATTAAGATGGGATAACAGGATCTGTTTTTTTCTCCCTATCTTTCAAATTCAAAACCGATTGCTATGTCAGAAACAAATTTTCGTCCGTTTATTGCAGATGAAGCGAAAGTGCCGGAGCTTACCATCAAATCATTACTGGTAGGCTCTGCTTTTGGAATCATCTTCGGCGCCTCTACGGTATACTTAGCCTTGAAAGCCGGATTGACCGTTAGTGCATCGATTCCCATTGCTGTGATTGCGATCACACTAGGCAGAAAGTTTCTGAAAACAACCATTCTTGAAAATAATATCATTCAGACTACAGGAAGTGCAGGAGAAAGTATTGCAGCCGGGGTGGTTTTTACGTTACCCGGATTTTTATTTCTGAGTGAATCAAGCAGTGCCGATTATTTCAATTACTTCACCATTCTTACACTGGCCATCTTCGGTGGTATTCTGGGTACACTGATGATGATTCCGCTACGTCGTTCACTCATTGTGAAAGAACATGGCACCTTGCCATATCCGGAAGGAACGGCTTGTGGAAGTGTATTGAAGGCCGGCGAGAAAGGTGGCGATTTTGCGAAGACGGCATTTTTGGGTTTGGGTTTTTCTTTTGTGTATGCCTTTATGCAGAAAGTAACGCATGTGATTGCAGAAACGCCTTATTACATGACCAAACAGGTCAATAAGTTTTTCCCATCTGCTAAAGTGAGTGGAGAGATTACCCCTGAGTATATGGGGGTAGGTTATATCATTGGCCCAAAGATCAGTGGTGTACTGGTAGCCGGTGGTGTGATTGCATGGTTTGCGTTTATTCCCTTACTGGCCACGTTGGTTCCTCCGGATATCATTGCGGCACAACTGGTCAAGCTCGGTTATTTGTCCGGGTTAGATAAGGCCGGTGGTCCGGGCGGATGGGATCCGGTGAATCATGTATTCAGTGATTATTCCGGAGCGATTTACAGAGCCTATGTCAGACAGATCGGTGCGGGTGCTGTTGCAGCGGGTGGTTTTATTACTCTCATCAAAACCATTCCTACTATTATTTCTTCTTTCAAAGGAAGTATGGAAGCATTGAAGAAAAACAATGATGGAGGCGGAGAGATCAAACGCACAGAAAGAGATCTGAATATGAAAGTGGTGGGATGGGGTAGTCTGGCTTTGATTGTATTGATGGCGGTATTACCGAATGTGCCGGGTGATACGATATTCAGTAAATTATTATTAGGTTTACTGGTCATTATTTTCGGAGCATTCTTTGTCACAGTTTCTTCCCGTATTGTGGGTTTGATCGGTTCGAGTAATAATCCGATCAGTGGAATGACCATTGCCACCTTGATGGGAACCTGTCTGATCTTTATTGCAGTCGGCTGGACCGGAAAATTATATGAGCCGATGGCATTGGTGGTGGGCAGTATGATCT
>CAZZJD010000214.1:0-3751 GCA_964654305.1 uncultured Chitinophagaceae bacterium | reverse complement strand
ATGTACATAGCTATCTGGATCCTCGTTCTCAGGCAGTAAAACAAGATTAACGTCTAATCCCTCTTCAAGTGCGAGATCCAGTCCGCGCATAGCTGCTTTGATTCCTGCAGCATCCCCATCATATATAATGGTAAGATGATTCGTATATTTTTTAATTAACCGAAGCTGATCGGGTGTAAGTGCTGTTCCGCCGCTGGCCATAACATTTTCCACGCCGGCTTGATGTAAAGACATTACATCCGTATACCCTTCTACTAACAAACACTCATCTTGTCTGTCAACTTCCTGCCTTGCCAGATACGACCCGAATAAAATTCGACTCTTATTGTAAAGTTCATTTTCAGGTGTGTTGATATATTTTGGTGCATTTTCTTTCTTGCCGATCACCCTAGCTCCAAACCCGATGATCTTGCCGGTATTACCCTGAATGGGAAAGATGATCCTTTCTCTGTAGTTGTCTACAAGTTCTCCGCCTCTTTCTACAACTAAACCTGACTTAATGAGAAGGTCTTTGTTGAATTGTTTAGCTAATGCTTCTTTTGCAAAACTATCTTTTGAGCCAGGACAATAACCAATCTGAAATTTTTGTATGATTTCATCTCTGAATCCTCGTTCTTTCAGATAGGTTAACGCAATATTTTTACCTTCTTCTGTTTCATAGAGTTGTTTTTTGAAAAATTCAACGGCAAATTGGTTGATGATGGCCAAGCTGTCGCCGGTGAGTTTTAACTCTTTTGATTCAGGGCTGCTGTAAGTTTCCTCTATCTCGACATTATATTTTGCGGCCAGCCAGCGCAATGCATCAACATAGGAAATCTTTTCATGATCCATCAGGAAGCTAATCGTATTTCCTGATTTACCGCAACCAAAACACTTATAAATCTCTTTAGTAGGGGAGACCGTAAAAGAAGGGGTCTTTTCATTGTGGAATGGGCAGTTTCCTAGGTAATTGGCGCCTCTTTTTTTAAGTTTGATAAAGCCGCCAACCACCTCAATTATATCGGTGCGGTTTAAAATCTGATCTATGGTCTGCTGTGAAATCATGAACGACGGGCAATTTACGAAAAATGGCTTGTTATTCGTAAATTGCACCCCTATGACACAGGAAAAATTGAATGATATAAGGGAACGCTTGCTCGTCCTGAGGAGGTTTCTTTGACGTCGAGAACCGACATATAAAAATCAATGAAGATAAACAACGGTCTTTAAGTCCTGGTTTCTGGGACGATAATAAACGTGCCACAGAGATACTCAAAGAGATTAAAAATAATGAGTATTGGATACAGCTGTATGAACAGACTAATACAGCGGTAGAAGACTTTGCTGTTTTATTTGATTTCTGGAAAGAAGGTGATGCCACGGAAGAAGAAACGAAAGTGGCCTTTGATCACGCGATCGTTTCACTCGAAGATGCTGAATTCAAGAGTACATTGAATAAGCCGGAAGATGAATTAAGTGCGGTGTTAGAGATTAACTCCGGAGCCGGAGGAACGGAAAGTCAGGATTGGGCACAGATGCTGGCACGTATGTATCGTATGTATGGCGAACGCCAGGGTTGGAAAGTTACTGAACTCGACTGGCAGGATGGGGATGGGGCCGGTATCAAAACTTGTACCTATCAGTTCGAAGGGCCTTTCGCCTACGGTTTTCTAAAAGCAGAAAGTGGTGTACATCGTTTGGTGCGTATCTCTCCCTTCGATAGTAATGCAAGGCGACATACATCGTTCGCTAGTGTGTCTGTCTATCCTTTGGTTGATGATACTATCGATATAGAGATTAAAGACAGTGAAGTGAAAATGGAAACGGCACGAAGTGGTGGTGCGGGCGGACAGAACGTAAATAAAGTTGAAACCAAAGTTTTTCTTACCCATATCCCAACAGGTATCACAGTGGTTTGTCAGACGGAAAGAACGCAGTTAGGAAATCGTGAGAAAGCTATGCAGATGCTGAAAAGCCGTTTGTATGAAGAGGAATTACGCAAGCGCAACGAGCTCCGTGATGCTGCGAATGCCAACAAGAAAAAAATTGAATGGGGTAGTCAGATCCGCAGCTATGTCTTCCATCCCTATAAAATGATTAAAGATCACCGCACCGATTTTGAAGTGGGGAATGTACAACCCGTGATGGACGGTGAATTGGATGGATTCATTAAAGCGTATCTGATGAGTGAGAAGGAGGGGGAAGTAAAAGGTTGATCTTTACTCGTTTTTCGTTGTTCGCAATAACTTTATTTTATACACCTAAATATTAATTTATGAAAAACAAACTGGAAGTATGGGGGATTTCCCATGAATTGACATTGCTGATTTATAAATTGACGAAAGATTTTCCTAAATCCGAGGAATTTGGCATTACGAGTCAATTAAGGCGAGGCGTGAGTAGTATACCTGCTAATATTATTGAAGGACAGGCAAGACAGCATAAGAAAGAATTTTTACAATTTCTGTATGTGTCAAGAGGATCGGCAGAAGAAACACATTATCACGCATTTCTGTCGAAAGATTTAGGATATCTCTCTGAAAATGATTACAAATTAGTTGAAGCATATTGCATACGAGTAAAAATGATGTTGAATAAGTTGATCAATTCAATTAAAATTATCGATCAACGATAGACGAAAAACGAACAACGATTAAACTTGTCATATGAATAACGGATCCTTTTACTACCCAACTCCGGTCAATGAACCGGTATTGAATTACGCTCCCGGCTCTCCGGAGAAAAAAAGATTGAAGTCAGTCCTCGCTGAGCTTAAGAAAAAAACAGAAGATATTCCGATGTATATCGGAAGTAAGGAAGTGCGTACCGGGAAAAAAGTGGCCATTCATCCACCGCACGAAAGAAATCATCTTTTGGGCCATTTTCATTATGGCGAAGCCAAACACGTTCATCAGGCGATTGATGCGGCACTGGAAGCAAAAGCGCAGTGGGCCTCTCTTAGTTGGGAAAATCGAGCGAATATTTTTTTAAAAGCTGCCGATCTAATCGCAACAACTTATCGTCCTTATATCAATGCAGCTACTATGCTCGGACAGAGTAAGAATGTCTATCAGGCAGAGATCGATGCGGCTTGCGAGTTGATTGATTTTTTAAGATTCAATGTGCATTATCTCAGCGAAATTTATCGTCAGCAGCCCATCAGTTCACCGGGTATTCAAAACCGAATGGAATATCGTCCGCTGGAAGGTTTTGTCTTAGCTGTTACGCCATTCAACTTCACCGCTATCGGAGCTAATCTGGCGGCCTGTGTGGCTTTGTGTGGAAATACTGTAGTATGGAAATGTGCCGACACTCAAGTGTATAGTGCCAATGTTTTTATGCGTATCATGAAACAAGCCGGTTTGCCCGATGGGGTGATCAATCTGATCTATGCGGATGGTCCTACTGTCGGAGAAATCTGTTTCAATCATCCCGATTTTGCCGGTGTGCATTTTACAGGATCTACCAAAGTTTTTAATCAGATGTGGGGGGCTATCGGTAAGAATATAAATAAATTCAAAACCTATCCGCGCATTGTCGGAGAGACGGGAGGGAAAGATTTTGTATTAATACACAAGTCGGCAGATGTGGATGTAGCAGTAGCTGCCCTGCTCAGAGGGGCGTTTGAATTTCAGGGACAAAAATGTTCCGCTGCATCACGGGCTTATATTCCCTCTAATCTGGCTGAGGAAATCAAAAAGAAACTCATTGCCGGTGTGAAATCATTCCGTATGGGGACGACGGAAGATTTTAGGAATTTCATTAATGCGGT
>CAZZJD010000213.1:0-3758 GCA_964654305.1 uncultured Chitinophagaceae bacterium | reverse complement strand
TTTATTCTAAGTTTATTTTTTAAGGAGAGTGATTGTTTTTGTCGATACCTGAGGTCCTCGAAGGAGGTGCCTGAGCTTGTCGAAGGAGGTGCCTGAGGTACTCGAAGGCACAGGTATTCTGCGGGATTCGAGTGCCTCACCCCGCATCGAGAGCCTCATTTCATAACCCCGGGCTTAAGCCGGGGGTTATGAAATGCGACCTACTTCACCATCAACTTCAGATTCTCTTTTTTCCCTTCGCCTATGATCTCCGCAATATACATACCCGGCGCAAGGGATGAAGATAACGGAACAGGCTGAACAGCCGTACCTCCTGCGTGACCAAGAATTACTTGCTGAACACGTAGTCCCGCCAGATTAAATAAATTGATCGTGTATTTGCCCGGGGCACGATTTATAAATTCCAGTTGCAATGACGAACCATTTGAAACAGGATTGGGATAAACAGCAAATCCTTTTACATACTTCAGATCACTCACTGAAGAAGTAGTGGAAACAATTTTGAAATTATTAAAATAGATATTACGTTTTCCGTCGTTACTATTCTGAAACCCAATATAAAAAGATATACCATCTACAGGCAATGCTGTATTAAAGGTGGTTGAATAATTTTCTCCCTCTAGCCTTCCTGTCATTGAAAAAGAATAAAGATCATTTGCTATTCTTTTGATTTTTACCAGCATAGGCAAAATACCGCTTTCTCTTAAAGCTGTTTCTGCAGAACTACTTATCTGATCATTAAAACCATTATTAATATTATAAACAGTTGTACTCCCCGACTTGATATCAAAACCCTTCGACCCTCCATTTGCATTCAGATTCATCGACCAGAAAAACGAAAATTCATCTCCCACATTCATAGGACTTTTAAATGATCTGGTTGCATTAAGATAAGGAACTCCTGTTGCGTAAATACCAAAAGCTGTAGTTCCTATTCCTGAAGTACCCATGCCGTCATTTGCAGGATTACCAATAAATGCTCCTGAATTAGCACCTGCATTAATCTCCCACGGATTAAATCCTACTCCTCCGTTTTTTCCGCTGTTCCATCCTCCTGCATAAGCTCCATCAGAAGCATTATCTGAAGCAATGGTCTGCGCTGATAATTGAAAAGTAAAAAAGATAAAAAATAAAAAGAAAAATGTTTTGTAAAATTTTCTCATGGTAGTTATGATTGTTTTGATTTGTTAAGATAATAAATATTTTTATTTGGCAGTAGAAAAGTTATATACGCCTCGGCATCTTGGCGACTTGATACTGTAATGTAATGTCAGATTTTTCTACTTTACAAACTTTATAAACTTTATAAACTTTATAAACTTTATGAACTTTACAAACTCTTCCCACGTACTTAAACCCCTCGCTATGAATAAAAACTGATAACTGATAACTGCTAAATGCCTTTCCTGATCGTCCGCTCCTTCGGATAGTAATTATTAATACGATTGCCCAATGATTTTATCCAGCCTAATCCCCAACCCTGATATCCTACCCAATGCAGTCCTTTTGCAAAATCTGTCGCTTTTAATTCTTCTTTTTTCAGAAAAGCGATTGCCTGCTCTTTGGATAGATTAGATAAAGCAGATGTGGGTCTGATCCCGTAAGAAAGCGCCAGGCCTTGCTCAGGTACAAAATCATCATGCAACACCATGCCCGCCTCTACTCCTGCATATCGCACCTGCAAACGTTCCATAAGATAATGCACTGCATCAACATGATCAGGATCCAGGGCAGACATATATTTCCCTTGCATGATCCATGAATAAGCATTGGATGAACGCACAAAGACATCTGCAATCTGCTGCTCCTTTTTTGAGGGGAGATGATATTTTCTGATCTTATAAAAATACTCCTTCTCCATCGACTTTTTCTGAAATGCCGCTATGAAAAAACCCTCACCCTTCACTTTATCGGGCCAAAAACGATACCCATACCCTCCACTTCGTGTAATCGACTCCGTTATACCCCATGATAGTTCAACTCGAATTCGTAAAGGTTCCACTTCAAACTGCTGCATAACCCACTCCACCATCTCCTCATTCTCCATCTCGGAAAAGGAACAGGTGGAATAAATCAACACTCCTTCTTCTTTCAAAGCCTCCCAGGCATCAGCAAGAATACGCTGCTGACGACCGACACACAACTGCACATTACCCATACTCCATTCTTTCATCGCCTCGGCATCTCTCCTGAAAAGTCCGCTGCCGCTGCATGGTGCATCTACTACCATCAGATCAAAAAAACCATCCAAATGTGTAAAGTCTGCCGGATCATTATGCGTGACCACTGCATTCATACCTCCCCATTTCATCATATTCTCCATCAACACCGAAACTCTGGTTCGAATCACTTCATTGCATACCAGTAAAGATTTATTTGAGATGATCGATTGCAATAAGGTAGACTTACCCCCGGGTGCCGCACAGAGATCCAATACCTTCAATGAGTTAGAAAGATCCATCGTTTGCCTCACTACTTCTTCCAAAAACATACTGCTGGCCTCCTGCACATAATAGGTTCCGGCATGCCATAGAGGATCCATAATAAAAGAAGGTCTTGATGGCAGATAATAACCGGTGTTTGACCAGGGAACTTTTGTCAGCGAAGGATCAATCTGAATTTGTTTATTGGGATTATATCGAATGGAAACAGGTGCAGGATTTAGATGCGCTTCATTAAATGGAGCAAGATCAAACCCGGGTGTACCACCTAAGTGTTCAATAAAATGTAATGGAAACTCCACCCGGCAAAACTAATCAACTTTCATGAGCTTAGAGTTGCTTCACTTCTGCGATCAGATCCTGCAATACTTTTTTGGAATCACCAAAGAGCATACTGGTCTTTGGACGGAAAAACAGATCGTTTTCAATACCGGCATATCCGGGTTTCATACTACGCTTGTTAACGATGACCGTTTTAGCAAGTTCCACATCCAAAATAGGCATACCATATATAGGTGAAGAGGGATCAGTTTTCGCAGCAGGATTCACCACATCATTCGCACCTAAGATCAATACTACGTCTGTTGCCGGGAATTCCTCATTAGCCTGCTCCATTTCTATTAATCTGTCATAACTCACATCGGCCTCCGCAAGAAGTACATTCATATGGCCCGGCATACGACCGGCTACCGGATGAATGGCATATTTTACTTCAACTCCTTTCTCTGTAAGAATTTTTTCCAACTCATGACAAGCATGTTGTGCTTGTGCAACAGCCAGACCATAACCCGGCACGATCAACACTTTATTGGCATAGCTCATCACCACTGCGGTATCGCTTAATGAGATCTCTTTATAAGATCCTTGCTGCCCCGCCGCTGCACCACCGGCTGAGGAACCGCCTCCAAAAGATCCTATCAATACATTGGTTAAAGAACGATTCATCGCTTTACACATCAGTATCGTTAGTAATGTGCCTGCTGCACCTCCCATAATACCGCCGGTCAGCATCGCTTTATTATCATATAAAAATCCACCGCAGGCTGCCGCTACTCCGGTAAATGAATTGAGTAAAGAGATCACCACCGGCATATCAGCGCCTCCGATGGGCATCACAAAGAACACTCCATACAGTATAGAAAGCAGTAGGATCACATAAAATAACGGTTCCGAATAGCCGCTTTCACTCAGCAACATATACGTGGTGGCAACGACAATTACACCCAACAGCACCAGATTAAAAATATGCTGGCCCTTAAAAGAGAAATCTTTTAATCGTCCATCAAGTTTACCCCATGCAATCATACTACCTGAAAA
>CAZZJD010000212.1:0-3772 GCA_964654305.1 uncultured Chitinophagaceae bacterium | reverse complement strand
AAAGCTCGCTAAAAAAGCGATGAGGCGTTTAAGGAGTAACTGGTAGAACTTAGAAGTGGGATGATATAGGTTGGAGGTTGGTGGTTGTTGGGTATTGGTTTTCATCATCTCCCTATATTCTACTTCAATCAACTCCCAAATATGCTCACGGCTATAGAGATGATTTATACGCTCACGGGCTGCTTTTGCAAAATTATTTTTGTGAGAAGCATCAACACGCAATTTTTTCATCGCATGCACTAAGGATTCAATGGACTTTGGTTGTACAATCAGTCCGCTTTGATCATGCTCCACGATCTCGTTGCAACCATTGATATCTGTTACAATCAACGCACATTCCATCGCACCGGCTTGTAGAGGAACATTAGGCAAACCCTCTCGATAAGAAGGGAAAACCAATACATCTGCCGCTGCCAAATAGGGACGCACATCTTTCTGAAAGCCCCAGCATTTGATAGTAGGATGGGATTGCATCAGTTGTCGATCAGCGGGATCCAACGGATCTCGTTCGGGCTCTTCCTCCCCCAGCAACCACAATTGATCATCGGGATATAAAGAATGAATTTGCAAAAAAGCTTGTAATAGTTCATGTAGTCCTTTCTCTCTGACCAGTCTTCCTGCAAAGATCCATATCCAGCCTCCCGGTTTAAGTTGAGCCGAATGGCGAATGGCATTTACTGTTTCATCATCAATTACCTCCCGACTGAAATCTTTACAATCCAGTCCGTTGGAAGAACCATCGCCCAGCAGTTTTATTTTTTCTTTTTTAACAACCACTTTCTCCCTCTTCAAAAATTCATATAGCCCTTTGGAATTTGGATAGACCCGATGAGCACAATAAGCAGTAATACGCTCCATGGTTTTCAGAATAAATCTGAACAATCCTTTAGATTCCATCCAAGGTAAGCCTGCCACGGTATGTAAACGAATGGGAACACCCGCCCATTTGGCCGCCATCATGCCGAGTAATCCGGCTTTGGGCGTATGGGTATGTACGATATCAGGCTCCAGATTTTTTAAAATTCTTTTTAACCGAACCAGCGATTGCAGATCGGCCAGCAGACTCACTTTTCTTTCCATCGGCAGCGTAATCATTTCACATCCTTCCTGCTGCTCTACCATAGACGCATCATCTCCGGGCGAACTGATCATCACGACTTCAAAACCTTGTTCTTTCATGTGCTTCATCTGACCTTTCAGCAGCAAACGAAGCGAAATAGGAACAGTGGTTATGCGGACGAGTTTGGGTTTGATGGGATGCATGATGCAGTTGATGGTTGTAGGTTACTGGTTGTTGGTTTGATCAAATAACTAACAACGAGCAACTAACAACTTCTCTTTCGTCTCCCACATCGTCAGGCTTTGCATACCATATTGTTGATGAAGGGAGCGGTAGTGTTGTAAAATTTGTTCGAGTTCTTTCAGACATTCATCCGGATGCCAGCCGAAATTATGCGGATGCCACCAAAGGTGATAGTAACCGCCGATCTTTGCGGCAAAGGTCATTTCGTTGAGAATGCGTTGCAGCTTGAGCTTATTTAAAATATTGGATTTGGATGTCCATGCGCGGTACAATCGACTGGCAGGCAAACAAAGCGGCTTTTTATTGATATCGATGGAATCGAGTGAAAAAACTTTGGGTCCAAGAATATTACTGTAGGCATCTCCAGTGCGAAAGATTTTTTTGGCTAATGATTCCGGGCGATTGGCATCCCAGTACCAGCAATCAGGATTGGAACGAACGATCTCAATGCCGAGTTCATAACAGACTTGCAGATAATCTTCATTGAACTGATTGCGGGGGAAGATCAGGGATTTAAGCTGATGCCCTCTCTTTCCCGCGATCTCTTTGGCCAATGTCAGATCTGCCTTGAACTGTGCAGCGGTTTGTCCGGGTTCCTTACAGTAATAATGACTATAGGTATGCGTGCCGATCTCAAAACCGGGTTTATTTTCAATCAGTGAAATCAGATCCGGTGCAAAATGAAAGGGATCCGCTGGCTCCATCAATCCGTTTTCTGCTACCCATGCGTAGGATGAATATTTCGGATCATTATAAGTTGGCAATTCTTTCGGCTGATTCGCGTGCCATTCCGATGCATTTTGATTATACAGCATCCCTACGGCCGCCCAGGTGACATGCACGTCATACTGAAGAAACAGATCCACCATTTTGGGAAACGCATAGCGCGTGTTCTCGAAATAGTTTTTCCCTTTCTGGTCAAGCACGACTTTATCAAAGCGACCCCAGTGGAGTTCGAAATCTAAAGAGATATTGAGAATGGACACGAAGAAATAAAGTCAAAAGTTAAAAATCAAAAGCAAAAAGTAGTGTCATGTTGAGCGTTAGCGAAACATCTGTTTATGATCTCAAAACTGAAAACTTAAAAGACAAAATCCTGTATTCACTTTTAAGTTTCAACTTTTGAGTTTTGACTTTAAATAGGAGATCCTTCGCTTCAGCTCAGGATGACGACAGGAATATTACTTCCTTCTCTTATACTCCCTCGCCTTCTTCACGCCATATCCTACACCCGCTGCGAGGAGAAAACCAAGGCCGCCGTCAACGGGAATTAAGTCGGGGTCGCCGCCGGGTTCACCACCGGGACCGGAACCACCTCCACCTTCTTCACCAGGCCCTTGTGCAAAGATGTCAACTGCTAGGAAGAGAAAAGTAATCATTGCGAATACAAATCTTATCGTGTATCGATTGGTAATGAGCTTATTGAAAGGGGTTTGCCGTTTCATAAAAGGAAAACAAAGATAGTTAAAAAAGTTATTGGTTGGTAGTTGTTGGTTGTTAGTGTATTATAGCTAAATAACTAATAACAAACAACTTAAAATAATTCCATATCCCCCGTCTGCATGAGCCAGTGCGTATTTTCATCGGGCAGATAGCGACCATTGGGAATATTACGGACAGTGGCGGCGACACTCCATTTGCGAACGGAGAACCAGCCGTTGAATAATTGATGTGCAGAAATGCTTCCGCCCAATCCGCCACAGGTCACGATTCTGCAGCCGATAGAATGAGCTAATTTATTGGAAGCACGTGTCAATAAAGTTATATCAAATCTATCATTAAAAATAGCGGAACAGACCCTTAATTCCGTTTTAATGCCACTCCCCTTCAGGCAAAAGAAAAGATGAACTTCTTTGTTTTTATATGCATATCGATACAACCCATAATCCTTAACTGGACAATCGCGGTAGCGCCAGGCGAGCCATTGGGGGGTGATAGGGGTGTGTAATTTATCTTTTCCCATGAACACCTCCCCCTTCGCCCTCCCGACAGATCGGGACAAGCTCTCCAATAGGGGGATAAAACTCCCTATTTTGATATTTGTGAAATTGAAATCTTGTAAATCCTGTTTACATTTCTCCCACACCTGCCTATCCGGTTTTTTGAAAACAGCAACGGGATGTAACCATAAAGGAACTTTACCCCAAGACTTCCAACCCATCTTCAGATAACCGGGTGTGCTTTGCGTATTGGGTGTATTGAAAATAAAATCGTAGCCATGCTTACCTGCTTCTTCAATGAGTTGTAAAGTCAGTTTTTTGAAGATGCCCTTACCCTGATGTGCAGGATGGGTGGCGGTATCCACGGCACGTAAACAGCGATATACTTTATCGCCCATTTGCCAGTCCCACCGCATGAAGGCACGAATGCCGATTAACTCACCGTTTTCTTCTGCCACCAATACCGGCGATGCTCCGAAAGGATTGTTGACATGCTTCCAGTTCCAGTAACGCTCCGACTTCTCACTCG
>CAZZJD010000211.1:0-3786 GCA_964654305.1 uncultured Chitinophagaceae bacterium | reverse complement strand
TCGTCTTGAAGTCGGGCGCGAGCTGCCCGGTAAGCCACATCAGCTCGAGATTGCGCCGGCACTCTTGCTCGAGCCGGCGGCTCGACTGCACGCGATTCATGTACCCGTAGAGATAGATCCGGAGCATGAGGCCGGGGTGGTAGGACGGCCGACCTGTTGCAGCTGGCTCGACGTCGAAGCCCAGTTTGCCAAGATCGAGCGCCTCGACGAACGCGTCGATGACGCGCACTGCGTTGTCCTCTGAAACGAAGTCCTCGATGCGTGCAGGGAGGAGTGATCCTTAGAGCCGATCCTCACCCTCAACAAATCGCGGCATCCGGTCGTCCATCGGGGCGGACCGAGACTCTCATGATTTGGCGTTTTCACACAGGCTCGGGATAGTTCGGTAGGAGAGGGCGCCATCGCGGCCAATGGCCGTATGCGCCCGGACGGTCGACTTTGGCCCTTTGCCGCCGGTACCGACCTAATCGATAAGCTTCGACTGTTGGGCTAGCAGATAGGCGCGCACGGCCGGGTGTTCGGTCAGGCCAATAGCCGTATCGAGGGCCGTTCTGGCTTCACTGATGCGTCCAATGGCTAGAAGACACCGCCAGAGCGTCGCCCAGTACGGTTGATAGGTCGCGCGGCGGTCGATCGGCGTCGCGTCGAGGATCGCCATCGCCGAAGCGGCGTCGGCGAGTTTGCTGCGCGAGACCAGCAGAATGCAGCCGATCACCCCGCCGAACACTCCGAATGCGAACGCGGCGTCCATCCAGCTGGGGAGGCTGGCATAGAGCTCGGCCTGTTCGGCGGTCATCCCTTGTGACAGCATGTCGGCTTCGCTGGCTGTCGCAGACCCCACGAAGCGCACGATCCCGAAGGCATTCCAGGCGAGGCCGAGGCTGGCCGCGCTCCAATACCACAAGGGAATGCTCGCTCGTTGCGCCGATACGGGCGCGTCAATGATCTCGGTCGTCATGAAGGCTCCTGTTCACCGTTCGACCGGCGCCGCTTCGGCCCAGTCCCAATGATGACACCCGAGGCGCCCCGCATAGAAGGCGACGCTATTGCGAGCTGCACCGAGCAGGAGTGTTCGCGTCGGGGGCGGCGGGAATGCGGCCCGAGCAGGCTGCGCGCAGGACCCAGTCCTGACGCGCAGCCTGATCGTGGCGTTCGATCCCCATGGCGCTGAAGAGCTGCTTGGCGATCTCGATCTGGCGTTCGCGGTGGACGCCCTCGTAGTTGCCGTGGTTGCGGAACTCGCGCGACTCCGGTTCGCCGGCGAGATTGCGCTCGGTGTTTCCTTTCCGGATCCTGTCGAGCGGCGCGCCGGCGACGACGTAGAAGTTCCAGGGCTGCGTGTTCAGCGATGAGGGCGCCCGCATCGCTAGCTCGATGACCTCGCGCACGAGCGCGATGGGAACCGGCTCTTTCAGGAAGCCGCGAATGCTGCGGCGCCCTCGAACGACATCGTCGTAATTCATCGGCGTTTCTTTCGCTGATCGCCGCGCTCGGTGCGGGGCGTCCTTGGGGACCTCAAAAAGTCGGGCGACGCCTCAGAGCTGCGGCGGCAACGCCAGGATGCTCTCGGCTTGCTCGGGGCTCGCCAGCTCGAGTTCGAGCGCGCGCGCGAGGCGGACGGCGCGATCGACGAGCGGCAAATTGCCTTCCGCCAGAACGCCGCGCCGCAGATGCAGCGTGTCTTCGAGTCCGGCGCGAACGTTTCCGCCCAGCGCAAGCGCGATCGCCGTCAGTTGCAGGCTGGATTTGCCAACGGCGATGACCTGCCAGGTGACGCCGGGCGGCAAGCGGCTCACCATCATCATGAGGTTTTCCGGCGTCGCCGCCATGCCGCCCGCCGCGCCCATGACGATCGAGAACTGCAGGGGATCGGCGAGCAGTCCTTCTTTGTGGAGTTGAAGGCAGACGTCGAGGTGGCCTGTGTCGTAGATCTCCAATTCCGGTTTGACGTTGAGCTCGCGCATGCGCGCCGCAAGCCGACGCACGCCCTGGGGTGGATTGCGGAACTCGTAGTCGGCTGAACTCATGGAGCATGGATTGAGCGTGGCCATGCGCGGCTTGAGCTCCACGAGCTTTTCACGGTCCTCGAACGGCACCATCGGGCCGACCCCGGTCGAAATCTGGATTAGGATGGGACAGCGCTGCTTGATGAGATCCATCGTCAGTTGCGCGGTCGCGAGATCCGCTGTCGGACGCTGCTGCTCGTCGCGCAGATGAATGTGCGCGACCGAGGCGCCTGCTCGATAAGCCTCCTCAACCGCATCGGCGATCTCCTGCGGCGAGGTGGGCAGATAGGGGTTGTCCGACTTGGTGGCGATCGGCCCCGTCGGCGCGACCGTGAGAATGACGGGCATGAGTTGGCCCTCCCTTTTTGATGCTCTTTTATCTTTTCGACGCGCGATGCCGGGCGTTAACGCCCGTGGAAAACTGGGCGGCGTTTTTCGAGGAACGCGCGTATGCCCTCTGCGTGATCTTCGGATGCGTGGCACACCCGCACGGCCTCACGTTCCGCTCGGATCCCTTCGTCGAGGGACAGAGCTCCGGCGCCGACGACGGCCCGCAGCGTGCCCGCGACCGCCAGAGGAGGCTGCCTCGCGAGTTCCTCGGCGAGTTCGATAGCTTTCGCCTTCAGTTGCGCGAGCGGGTGGACCTCCGTCACGAGGCCGATCGCGAGCGCCGTCGGGCCGTCGATCATCTTTGCACGGAGGATCATGTCGAGCGCGTGCGCGCGTCCGACGGTGCGAGTCAACCGCGCCGACCCGCCCCAGCCCGGAACTCCGCCAAGGTCCATCTCGGGCAACCCGATGCGGGCCCCCTCGGCGGCGGCCAGTCGGAAATGGCAGGCGAGGGGGAGTTCGAGGCCGCCGCCGAGGCAGTAGCCGAAGAGCGTGGCGATCACCGGCTTTTCGAGGTTTTCGATCATCGACAACACGTGCAGGCGTTGATCTAGCACCGCTTCGAACCCGCCGCGCTGATCTGATCCCGAGATCAGCTGTTTGAGATCCATCCCCACCGAGAAGTGCTCCTCGCCCGCCGCGGTGATGACGACGGCGCGCACGCCCGGATCGTCCCGGATGTCGATGATGGCCGACTCGAGTTGGTCCATGAACTCGAACGACATGCGGTTCCGCGGCGCGTCGTTGTTCTCGAGAATGACGATCGGTCCACGACGTTCGATGCGCAGAGCTGGCGCTGTCATGATCAGTACCTCCCCGGGAGTTGGATTTCGGATGCCACGCGTTTCGAGAATGCGTTCCGCATCTCAGGCCTCTTCCGCCACCATCGTCGCTTCGATGTGCCCCAGCCCGTCGATCTCGCAGCGCACGACGTCGCCGGGCTTCAGGAACTGTCGGGGGTCCATCGCGCCGCCGACGCCGCCGGGCGTTCCGGTGAAAATGACGTCTCCCGGTTCGAGCGTCATGCCCACCGACAAATGCTCGATCTGGCGCCAGATGTTGAAGACGAGGTTCCTGGTGTTCGAGTTCTGGCGCCGCGCGCCATTCACGAAGCAGCGGATGCCGAGCTCGTGCGGGTTACCGGCCTCGTCGGCCGTGACGATCCAAGGGCCGAACGGCGCGTGCGTGTCGAAACTCTTGCCGAGCGACCATTGCGGAGTCGCGTGCTGCCACATCCGCTCGGTCACGTCGTTGCCGACGCAATAGCCGAAGATGGATGACGGCGCGTCGGCTGCGCTGACATGCTTGCCGCCGTTGCCGATGATCGCGACGAGCTCGACTTCGTAGTCGGGGGTCGCCGTGCCTTTGGCGATTTTGATGGGATCGAAGG
>CAZZJD010000210.1:0-3786 GCA_964654305.1 uncultured Chitinophagaceae bacterium | reverse complement strand
TCTTCAGATGTTTTTTTTCGGCTCACCGTTTTACTGTAATAGTACTCTGTATATTTGTAGTACCCGTACTCGGGCTGCTTGGGATCCACTCCATTGAAGATAATTCCAAGAATCTTGGCATTTCTCGAATAAAGGGCCTCGAGGGAGTTTCTCATTAAACGACAGGACGTTCGGCCAGCCCGGTAAACAATCAACGTGCCGTCTGCTTTGGGGGCCAAGCTCGGGGTATCGTCGACCGCCAAGACCGGTGCCGTATCAATCACCACCGTTTCGTATTCGGCCTTCAACTCCTGCAGGAGAGTCTCACAGTAAGCGTTAAAAAAAAGCTCTCCGGGGTGACCGGCCGGCTCCCCCGAAGATATGAAAAACAGGTTTTTATAGGGGGTCTTTTGGATCACCTTGCGCCACTCCGACTGCCCACCCAGCACCTCCGCCAACCCCGGCTCACCCTCCAAACCAAAGAGCCGATGCAATCCTCCCCGTCGCAAATCCCCGTCAATCAGCAAGACCTTCTCATCGGTGGCAAACGAAAGTGTGAGGGCCAGATTTGCGGTCGTGGTGGATTTTCCATCCCCCGGAGTGGGGCTGGTGACCAGGATTACCCGGTTTTTCTTCTTCGCATCTCCTCCAACAAAGCGAAGGCTGGAACGAATGTTACGAAAACTTTCCGCGTAAACGTGCCGGGTGTCCTGGGGGGTCAGCAAGGGAAGCCGACCATCCGCATCCGGGCTTTCTTGGGGCACCTGTCCGTAAATCGGTTCGGTGAAATGCTCACACAACTCCACCACGGTGGCTACCCGGTCATTGAAGCGATCCAGAAGGAAAAGCAGCCCCCCGGAGAGAATGAGCCCGACCCCCAAACCGATGAGCAAGGAGCGCACAAAACCAGGTTTAATGGAAAGGGCGGGCGTCGCTCTTTCGAGAATATTAACGTCGAACTGACTGACGTCCTGGCTCACGTTGACGTTTTGCACTGTTCCCAGGAGTCGATCGTACAGCTGCTGTTGACGGTCCCTCTCGGACTTCATTTTCTCGTACTCGGCCATTTTTCTTCCCACATCCAGGGCCTTCGTTTCCGAATCGGCCACAAGTTTTTCCAAGTTGGTGATCTGGAGTTGAATCGCCTGCCGTTTTTCCGCGATGGACTCCTGACTTTGCTGGCGGACGATCTCCAACTTGCGTTCGTAGCGGGTGATATCGTCCTTCAGCGCCAGGATTTTGGGATGCTTCGGGCGCAGATACTTGCCCAATTGCTCCAACCGGGCCCGGGAACGCTGCAGCTGTCTCTTGGTCTGGATGTACTCGGATTGCGGTCCCTCGACCAAAGAAGCTCCGCTGGTGTCATCCTTCTTGGAGGCAGGCTCGGCATTGCTCTGCATTTGCCGTTCCAGGGTTTGGTCCACACTCATCAATTCAAGCAATTGACTCTCTTTACGCAGCTCCGCCAACTGCTTATTAAGATCAACGAGATACGTGCCAACGTAATTCCCCTGCTCCTGCAGGAAGACGATATTGTTCTCTTGTTTGAATTGAAAAAGTTTTTGATCCAGACCGGAGATGGCCTTCTCTAATTCCGCGAGTTGTTTGGCCACTGCATCCACTGTCTTTTGGGATGTCTCCCCCCGCATTTCTTTTTTAAATTCCAAAAATTCACTCATGCATGCATCAGCATAGAGTTGGGAGTATTTGGGATCTGGGCTGGTGACTTTCAGAATGAAGATCGAGGCCTTGGGCTCTTGCTGAACCGCCAACTGGGCCAGGATCCCTTTCATGTCGGGATGGGTGCTTTCGACCGCCACCGTGGCACGCTGCTTGATGGCCTCACTTTGCATCAGAGAGACCTGCGTTCCGAAATAGTTACTGAGTTCCTCGGTGTAGACCGCCGCCTCGGTCGTCATGATCCGGGGGCTGACCATCATTCGGCCGGCGCTGACGTACAAGGGCTCCCCTAAAAAATACCGCACGCCTTGCACCAGCAGGGATCCGGAAAGCAAGAGAACCGGCAACCACCAGTATTTCGTCACCAACAGGTTGTAACGATACAGGCGCGCCCTCAGTGCCGCCGGCGAAAGCGGTCCTCCGATTCCCAATTCCTGTCCCATTTCTGCCATGATGATTCCTAAAAGTTGATGAGACGCTTGGGCACAAAGATATGATCTCCGTCTCCGAGCTCGGGATCCATTTCTTCCTCACCAGTTTCCAAGATCTTGACCATATCGATGAGCATCGGCTCACCCTTTTCTCCTTTGCGGAAAAGTTTCACATGACGCTTGTCCGCAAAATCCCCAAAGCCCGCCTGCACCACCGCGTCCTTGACCGTAAAGACACGATCCAAAGGGATCGGAATGTTGCCAGGCTGACGCACGTTGCCCGTAATACTGACCTGCCCTCGGCTGGTCACGGAGGGCACGATGAGTTGGTCCTCGGGCTCCAAGACTCGGTCCGATTCGGTTTTACCCTGGCGGATGTCGTAAAGGTTGATGATGATCGGTTCCGGCGGGGGAGCCCCCTCGGGTGGTTTGCGCACTAATTTGACTTGGGTGATGTTCGCC
Organism: uncultured Chitinophagaceae bacterium; assembly: GCA_964654305.1. Taxonomy (GTDB): domain Bacteria; phylum Bacteroidota; class Bacteroidia; order Chitinophagales; family Chitinophagaceae; genus Lacibacter. Next base: position 1,234 of record CAZZJD010000210.1, on the reverse strand, counting down.
CGATCCTCCACCAGACCCACCGACGACAAGGCTTTGCTGGCCGTCATGTTCTCATCCACCGGAATTTCAAAAGGGCCGGGTTTCGTGACAGCCCCGCTGATATAGACCTTCCCTCGCGATTTACCGGAGGTTGCCAAGGAAATCAAAACGGTCGCCTGATAATAGAGGTCCTTTTCCAGGATTTGTTTGATTTCCATCGCCAGCTGCTTGTGGGTTTTGCCTTTGGCTAAAATTCGACCGAAATAGGGGTGTTCCACCTCGCCGCTGTCCGAAACTTGCAGCAAATTCTGCGGACGCTCATCTTTTTTGGCCTCCTGCGATTTCGGATTGGGCTCCTCATCCAGATCCTCCAAAACACGGAATTCCAGCAGATTGCCCACCGCGATCACTTTCTTGTCATCGAGGGAGTCCATCGGGTTCGTCTTGGAGGGATCAGGAACCGGTGGGGGAACGACCGACGATGTATCCGCCTGCTCAGGCAAGGAATTTTTCTCTGCACCGGACTCATCCCCATGTGCGAGGGAAAACCAGGCCAGTAGGCCAACGACCACCACCCAGCAGGTAGGTCGTACGCAGGACCTCGGGGAGACGAGATCAAAAATCATAGGTGAACCCCAGACTCGCATTCCATTGAGTATAGCCTTGGTTGGGTTGATTGGAATCTTTGATCAGATAGTTGAATCCTAGGTTGCTGCTTAACTTTTCCATGATCTGATACCCCAAGTTGATGCTGGCCGAGTAATTTTGGATCTTCTGTCCGTTGCTGCCCGATTGCTCTCCAATCAGGGCGGAGACGGGTGTGGCCAAAGTGAGTTGGTCGATGATTTTCCAAGTGGGGGAAAACCCGAAGGTCCACTGGGTGAAAAACGTAATCCCATTGGATACCGAGGGCTGCTGGATGCGGTTGGCGGTGATGTTATAGGTCATGTACTCGTTCAGCACGTGCCTCCAAAGGAAATCCAGATAAAAAGTAGAGGGATAGGGGCCTTGGTTCGTCGGTAGTTTCTCGTAGGTCCCCCAAAGGTAGCCCAAATCGAAATCGATCGTGATGTATTCAGAAATTTGATGATGGACAAAGGGACCGACTTGGAAGAGGTCGCTGTTGTTTTGCCCTTGGACGGTTCCGTTGGCGGAAAGTGCGGCGGGGGTTTGGTAACGGTTGAACTGGGCAGAGCCGTTAATGCCAGCAGCCAAACTGGGAGAAACGCTGTACTGAACCGAAAAAGAGGGAGAA
>CAZZJD010000209.1:0-3835 GCA_964654305.1 uncultured Chitinophagaceae bacterium | reverse complement strand
TTGGCGTTGCCGCGAATAGCTGGCTCCTATAAAATATCCATGCTGAAGGGATACGCCCGAATACGGATTCTCATAATATACTTTAAACTCCTCATTATAACCATTAATAAGATTTATACGCAGCTGATCTCTCCGACCGGATACGTTTTCCCACATAAATTTTATACCATAGTTGATGCGATTTATATCGGCCTTTTGTTCGTATACCCATTGATTAACATTTCTGTCTATCAACTTTAAGTAAGGGAGCGGAAAAAAATACCACCTTTCCTTTAGTAAAATATGAATAAATAATCCGTTTTCATTTACGCTATCTATTAGCGGAAGAGCTTCCAGAAATAAATTCGTATTCATCAGATTATATCTGGCCTGATCAAAAACAAGCATAATCGATTCTGCACTCAGATTAGCACCTTCCTTAAAAGGGAGCTCTCTTCTTACGATATAGTTTCTGGTAATTTTATTACCCGTAATCCTGATACCGGCAATTTTCCATACTTGTGTTTGCGGGTAGGCAGAGATAAAAGATGTTAATTTCTTTTTTGCAGAATCATACAAAACAGAAGGTTGAGCGTTTGCAAAACATGCAAAAACAGATAAAATAAAAATTAAATTCAGTAGCCGGAATGGTTGCATGGATTCACCATTTCAAAAGATTACATGCTTAGATAATTCATCAGATTGTCAAAATTACTTTTCAATGTTTCTTCAGATAAGTTTTCACCAAAATATTGTACAATATTAAATTGATATCTTTCAAATGAAGCCAATATATCCTGGATATCAATTTTATTTACTTTCATTGATACCATAAACAATCCAGTAGATGGATCCGTCCAAGTAGTAAGATGTAATATCTTAGCATTATTGGATTCTACAATCCTGCCTAATTCAGAAATTGAAAATTGGGTTGGAGGCATTTGCAGAATAATGACCCCCCCCGGCTCTCCGGCACTCAGATATTCGGATGTTTTATCTATGAGAAGCTCCTGTGTAATCATTCCGAGGTACTCACCGGTAAGACTTATCACTGGCAAACAATCAACATGCTGTTCTTTCATTTTCCGTAAAGCAGTGAGGAAAAAATCAGACTCAGAAAGCACAACAGGTGAATAATAATTGATACAAGTCTCAAGCGTGGCGCTATCTTGACTGCCTTCCAGATCTTCCGCATAAAACAAGGCTTTAAATTGCTGATCTTGAAGTACGACTAAACAACCATCATCGGAGATCAATTTCCTTGCTGCAGCTACCGTATCTGATAGTTGTAGAGCAGGAAATGATGCATCAATTAGATTGCCGCAATTCATGTGGTGGTCGTTTGTTCAGACAATAGGGGTCCGGAATATTTCTTTAAAAATTCATCCAAAATTAAATTAAATCGGACCGGCTGTTCCATCATGGGAGCGTGTCCGCACTGGTCAATAAAATGTAAGACGGAGTTGGGTATAAGACGCTCAAACTCCTTTCCTACAAAAGGAGGCGTAATGGTATCATTATTACCCCACACCAGTAAAGTGGGCATTTTAATTTCCTTTAATTCTTCTCCTAAATTATTTCTGATAGCGCTCTTGGCAAGGGCAATAATCTTGATTACTTTGGTTCGCTGATTAACGATATCATATACCTCATCGACCAATTCTTTTGTAGCCATCGCAGGATCGTGAAACGTTAACTCGGTTTTCCTTTTTATATATTCATAATCACCCCGCTTGGGATAGGTATCGCCCATCCCATTCTCAAATAAGCCCGAACTACCTGTCAGGGTCAATGTTTTTATTCTTTGAGGATGTTTTAATACATGCAATAGTGCTACATGCCCTCCCAAGGAATTGCCAAGCAAATGGACATTTTGATAATCTTGTATTTCAATAAATTTATGGACATGTTTTTCCAGTCCACTTACTGAAGTATGCAATAAATCTAAATCAAATAGCGGCAACATCGGAACTACTACCTTATGTGTATTCCGAAAATGGTCGATCAAATCTTTAAAATTACTTAGTGCACCAAACAATCCGTGCAGAAGAATCAGCGGTTCTCCCTGACCTTCTTCTATATATTTAAATTTACCCGTCTGCTTTATTTCATAATTCATAAGCGATATCATGCTTTTCTGTCGATTGCTAAAGTAAATGATTTCAGCGAGATGAAGCGTAATTAATGCAATAATTGCTCCATATCTGCTAATGCAGCCTTCAAAGGGGGCCATAAAATTCCTAAAAAACTAACCATCCGGGGCAGCTTATCATGAAGCAGCTCAAACAAAAAAGAATGATTAAAATGCTCTTTTATTAAAAGAGGAAGGAAAGATATCCAGTAAAAAAGAATCATCAGAATCAGCGAATATAACGCAACATAGAAAATTACTCCCCCCAACTTATTGAATAAACCCAGCATTACAACATCCAATCCTTTATTCAGCCAGAAAATCAATTGGCTGACGATTAGAATTACCCCAATAAAAAGAATAAGAAATGAAACGATCGTAATTCCATAACCCGATGTGCCGGATAATTTTGTTATAAACCGAGCCAGTTTATCACCCAGACTAACAGCGATGATTAACGCAACAATATAACCCAGTAAAGTCAAGATCGCAGCTAAAAGGCCTTTTCTGAAGCCTTTGTAGATGCCCATAGCATAAAAAGCGACACAAATAATATCAACCCACATAAATTAGGCAGATAACATTTCTTTGGCTAAAGCACTGATCACTTTACCATCTGCCTGGCCCGCCAGTTTTTTGGTTGCAGCACCCATCACTTTTCCTAAATCCTTAATATCTTTTGCACCCAATTCAGTGATTATCTCCTTAAGAACAACTTTAATCTCATCTTCATTTAGTTGTTTAGGCAAAAACTGTTCGATAATTCTAATTTCTTCTTCTTCTTTCTGCGCAAGATCTGCACGGTTTTGCTGCTTGAAAATATCGAGAGAATCCTGTCTTTGTTTCACCAGCTTCTGAAGCATTTTCATTTCATCTTCCTCCGTAATATTTTCAGTGCCTGAGGTTTTTAACAATAAAAGGGCAGCCTTGATAGCTCTTAGGCCTCTTAAAGCGACTTCATCTTTTGCTTTCATGGCATCTTTCATTCTGGCCATGATTTCTGTTTCAAGACTCATTGTTCTTTATTTTGTTGTAATTGTAAGGATCTAAACTTTTTTATAAAACCGGCAGCATATGCTTTCATTTCATTGGTAAGATCCGGTTGATTCGTAGCCCTTTGAAAAGTATCTGCCATCGTCATAAACACCTGGTAATAAAAATCAGCCATTTCATCTACCATCATAGTTTTAGTCCACAGATCAATACGTAAGGCCGATTTATCTGCACCATCCCAAAACGCAAGCATCATCGCTTTGGCAGCTTGTACAGTGTCGGCAGTGCTATCCGTAGCACGCCAGTTAATATTCTCAGGAACCCTGTCCTCATCCAGCATCACATCAATCGAAATATTACTTGTATGTTTCATAATTGGTAATTAAGACAAAAATACATATTTAGCTTAAGGCATCTGCAAATAAGCAGAAAAATCAAAGCCCGTTTTTCCAGATAAAAAGGATTCTTGCATGTTTTTTATTATCTGTTTACATATACTTTCATCTTTGTATAACAGCATCATCTTTTCTGCTAAATCTTGAACATTCCCATCTGAATATGATAGACCAGCAGTAATATGGGGCTTGCCAAACACACTTTCGGGATATATTACCGGTACCCGACTCATGGCGCAATCGGCAAGCGTGCAGGGATAGTATGCATCCGACGAAGAAAAAATATGGGCATATGCAGCAGATACAACAGAAGCTAATGAATGCGTATGATGTTTGC
>CAZZJD010000208.1:0-3844 GCA_964654305.1 uncultured Chitinophagaceae bacterium | reverse complement strand
TTCTGCAAGGGCCACACCAGCTAGCCCAAAAATCGACCAATACATATTTCCCCCTAAACGACTGGATCGCAACCATATTACCGGCAGTATCTGCCTGAGAGAAATCAGGTGCAATAGTACCCACACTTCCCACCTTATTATCCATTACAATTTTCTCAACCAGTTTACCATAATAACTTTTTCGTGAAGACTTACCCAACAAATTATATCTGCTTTCAAGAGAATCCGGTTGTTGGAAAAAACTATACATAAAATAAAGCAACAAGGGTGTAATAGAAGATTGATTATTGGTTACAATATATTTATGGGCATTGTTATCCAATTCGCTGATCAGCGGACGAACTTCATTCATTAAAGAATCTCGTTTATTCGCATACTGAGGAGCATTGATTTGTTTACTTAATTGATCAATGCGAAAGAAATAAGGATCAAACTGATTTCTAAAATCCTGAAACGAATTCTGCAATACAGAGCCACTGACTTTAGCACTAGATAAAGAATCCATATGAGCCCTTACCTGAATTTTACTGCCATCTAAGAAAATGCCCAGATTCTGTTTGGCTCCTTCAACCACCAATACATATATAGCAGGCTCTTCGAGGGCACCTTTTAGTTCAAATTTACCTTTATTGATAACAGATTTTGCAATCGCTTCAGAAGCCGGATTATCAAAATGTAAACTCACTGCTGTTTGATCTTTTACGCCCATAATCTCTCCTTTAATGGAGAATTTTTGCTGGGCAAATAAAACATTCGCATAAAGAGAAATAAGAACGAAAACAAAATGGCGCATCCAAGTAAAATTTTATATAATTATTTTTGATGTCTTTCCTCCAAAATTTTGATCACATCCTGCAATTTAAACCCTTTCGCTCTTAACAAAATGATAAAGTGAAATAAGAGATCTGCCGCCTCATTCAGAAAAAGATCAGCATTATCGTCTTTGGATTCGATTACCAGCTCAACGGCTTCTTCCCCTACTTTCTGTGCAATTTTATTGATTCCTTTTCCAAATAAACTATGCACATAACTTCCAGCATCGCTGCTATTTCTTCTCAGATCAATAATATCCTGCAAATACAATAAAAAATTATCACTATGATTTTTCTCACTCCAACAAGTATCAGCACCTGTATGACAGGTAGGGCCTACTGGTTCTGCTTTGATGAGCAGCGTATCCAGATCACAATCCAGCAGCATTTGTTTCAGCTTCAAAAAATTACCACTCTCCTCGCCTTTAGTCCACAAACGTTGCTTGGATCTGCTGAAAAAGGTAACATTACCGGATGACTTGGTCATATCCAATGCCGCTTCATTCATGAATCCAAGCATTAGCACTTTGGAGGTATGAATATCCTGTACGATAGCAGGTACCAGGCCATCACTATATTTTGAAAAATCGGGTTGGGGTAAATTCATCATTATGGATATACTCAAAGATGCAACAAATCTACAATCTCACATTTATATTTTCAGCTTTTAAGAACATCTTTAAATCGACAATACTCATTTCTTTAAAATGGAAGATGCCCGCTGCCAATGCCGCATCGGCATGAGCAATTTGAAAAACATCGGCAAAATGCTGCCTATTCCCCGCCCCGCCACTGGCAATGACCGGTACTGGTAAGCTTTCAGCAAGTTCTTTGGTAATGTCCAAGGCAAATCCTTGTCGTGAACCATCATTATTCATGGAAGTTAGCAAGATTTCCCCTGCGCCTCTTTCTACCGCCTCCTTAGCCCAATCGCGACATTTTAAATTCGTTTTGAGTCTGCCTCCATTAAGATATACCCACCATTCTCCGTCTTCTTCTTTTTTGGTATCGATGGCCACCACACAGCACTGACTTCCCGCTGCTTTGGCGATGTCTTCAATTAACAGAGGATTACGAACAGCCGCAGAATTCACAGAAACCTTATCGGCACCTGACTGCAATAAGAGGTGCATATCTTCAACGGTCGATACACCACCACCCACAGTAAAAGGGATATTCACTTCGCGGGCAATACGCTTAACCAGCTCCGAAAGCGTTTTTCTTTTCTCAACCGTAGCTGTGATATCTAAAAAAACAAGCTCATCCGCTCCTTCTCTCGCATATAAAGCCCCTAACTCAACTGGGTCGCCGGCATCCCGAAGGTCTACAAACTGCGTACCCTTAACGGTACGGCCGTCTTTAATATCCAGACAAGGTATGATCCTTTTTGTGAGCATAGATTTCTTTTCTCCTTTCAAAAAGAGATGCAAAGGTAAAGGAATGTCAGAGGATGATTAATCTTATCATAGCCAGGGGTTTAAACCCCTGGCTATGAGGCCGAACAAAAAACCAATCAAACCATAAACATATCCACAATCCAATAATTCTATTCTTCTAATCGGCTGCATCTTCCGAAATTTGAATTTTCTCGAAATATATCATGAGTCGTTTTTCCCATTTACACGTACATACGCAATACTCACTTCTGGATGGTGCCGCCAGTATTGATGCACTATATAAAAAAGCCGTTAAGGATAATATGCCCGGACTCGCCATTACCGATCATGGCAATATGTTTGGTGTTTTTCAGTTTGTGGCACAGGCCAACAAACATAAAAATGAAGATGGCAGCCTGAAAGTAAAACCCATCATTGGATGCGAGTTTTACATCACGGAAAACCGACATAAAAAATCCTTTAGCAAAGAAGAAAAAGATCCACGCTATCACCAGGTGCTTCTGGCAAAAGATGAGATCGGTTATCAGAATCTGGTTAAGCTTACTTCGTTGGGATATATTGAAGGGATGTACAGTAAGTACCCGCGTATCGACAAGGAACTCATTCATAAATATCATGAAGGATTGATTGCAACAACCTGTTGTCTGGGGGCCATGGTCCCTCAAATGTTGCTACAAAAGGGAGAAGAAGAAGCCGAGAACGAGTTTAAATGGTGGCTGAATATTTTTCAGGAAGATTACTATGTGGAATTGCAGCGGCATGGCATGGCAGAACAGAATAAAGTAAATGAAGTGCTTTTACGTTTTGCCAAAAAACATAATGTGAAGATCATTGCAAGTAACGACTCGCACTATGTAGACCAAACGGATTTTAATGCCCACGATATTTTACTCTGTATCAATACCGGAGAAAAATTAGCCACTCCTGCCGTTAGAGAATTCAATGACGACGATTTGAATGTCAAAAACAAAAGGTTTGCCTTCCCAAATGATGAGTTCTATTTCAAGACTACGTCAGAGATGCAAAAAGCTTTTTCTGATCTTCCCGAAGCGATTGATAATACGAATGAGATCGTAGACAAGGTAAAAGTGCTGAATCTTAAAAAAGACATTTTACTGCCTGCCTTTCCCATACCCAAAAATTTTCAGATTCATGACGACAGTAATCTGAATCAGTGGGAATATTTGAAGCATATTACGTATGAAGGAGCGAAAGCCCGATACAGTGAAATCACCGAAGAAATCAGAGAGCGGATCGATTTTGAATTATTTACCATCAAAACGATGGGCTTTGCCGGATACTTTCTGATTGTGAGTGATTTTATAAAAGCAGGCAGAGAACTAGGGGTTTTTGTAGGACCCGGCCGCGGTTCCGCGGCCGGCAGCGTCGTGGCCTATACCATCGGTATCACCAATATCGACCCCATCAAATACAACCTCCTCTTCGAGCGTTTCCTTAACCCCGATCGTAAATCGATGCCGGATATCGATACCGACTTCGATGATGAAGGCCGTCAGAAAGTGATCGACTATGTAGTTGATAAATACGGTAAAAATCAGGTAGCCCAGTTAATTACCTACGGTACCATGGCCGCCAAAATGAGTATCAAAGATGTGGCGCGCGTGATGGACCTTC
>CAZZJD010000207.1:0-3851 GCA_964654305.1 uncultured Chitinophagaceae bacterium | reverse complement strand
GCCTCCTGGCCGACGGGATAAAAAGGGCTCGTAACGACGTTCGGCAATCTCCTTGGGCACCCCCCGACCGCTGTCCTGCACGGAAAGCACAATGCTCTCCTCCCGCGGTTGTACACCCAAACGCAACTCCCCCCCTTCCGGCATGGCCTCCACCGCATTCAGGACCAGATTCAAAACCGCCTGCTCCAATTGGGGTCGATCCCCGCGAAGGAGCACCTGGCCACGAGGGGGAATTTTTTTCGTCAAACGAATCCGTGAGGCGGAAAGCTTGGTCCGCACGAGCAGGCTCACCTCCTCCATCAAATCCGCTCCGTCCACCGCACCGATTTCGGGATCCGCCGAGCGCGCCAGGTTGAGGACCCGGTCCAAAATTCCGTTCATCTGCGCCAGTTTGGCTTCAATCAGGTTCAGATCCCGGGCCTGCGGTTCGGAAGGCTGCAAGCCGCGCAGGGCCGTGTGCCACAACATCCGGATCACGGCCAACGGATTGCGGACCTCATGCGCCACCTCGGCGGCCAACATCCCCAGCGAAGAAAGCCTCTCCCGGTTTCGCAACTCCTCCTCGGTGTGATCCAAACGCCCGGACAGACGGGCTCGGCCAAGGGCCGCCGCCGCCAAACCGGCCAAGCCTTCCAAGAGGCGAATTTCCGCATCCGGGAAACGCCGGGTCTCCGCCGTGGCCACGCACAAAACCCCGATGCCTTCCGTCTTGTCGACCAACGGTACTGCCAGCACCGAAACCAAACCCTCTCGCAAAATCCGATCCGTATGCAAGTCCTGCGGGCTGGACCGGACATCGCGCACGGAGATCGGTCGCCCGCGGCGCACGACATATCCCAAGGCGGATTCCGCAACCTCGATCGGGGGCTGCTGCCGGTAGCTCGGCGACCCCCCCAAACAAACCTCGAGGGATAGTTCTTTTTTTTCGGGATCGAGAAGAAAAATGGAAGCTAGTTTGGATCCGGAAAGTCGCGCCGCCTCCCCCGCCACCCGGTTGAGAATGGCCTCCGGCGTTTCCTCCGATCCAATGGCCGCCCCCACTTCCGCCAAAGCCGCGGAGCGACGACTCTCCTCGCTCGTGCCCGCCACCCTCCAGGCCAAACTCAGCCAACGGGCGGCCTCATTGGCCATCTGCTGCAAATCGGCTTCGCGCGAATGGGGGAAAAAGTCTTTTTTCCGCGTCCCCACCACCAGCACCCCGATGAGATTTTCGCCCTCGCTCAAGGGAGCCGCCATTTCGCTACCCCCCGGGCCCAACCCGCGGGTGTTTTTTTGCAAATCCGCCCGAGCCGAAATACCCCGGCTCGCCACCCAGCCGGCCAATCCCTGCCCCGGAACCAGGCGCTTCCGCCGCACCGGGGCAGCCACGCCGATGGAGGCCTCCATCTCCAGATCCCCGTAGTTTGGATTGAGGAGATAGAGGGCCACCCGCTCAACCCCGAACTCTTTCTTGGCCACCGATACGATGCGTTCCGCCAATTTTCGGGCATGCAGCAGATCGCCCGGCTCCAGCTCAAGCCTGCGTTTCCCTTGTTTCACCGGCTGACCACTCCCTTGAGTCGCTGTAACAGACGGTCGAGGGCGGTCGGATCGGTTGCCGGCCATCCCCCCTGGCCGACGATGCTGAAGGTGTCGATCGCTGCCCCTTTTTCCGTTGTGATGCGAGCTCCTTGAATTTGAAATCCCTCTTCCGAGATGGCACGGGTCAGGGCGTGGAGTAGACCCACCCGGTCGGGAGCCTGCACATGCACCAGGGTTTTTCCCGGCTCACTCTCGGTATCCATGCGCAAGCTGGCAGGAAACTCCGCTTCCCCCATCGCCTTCTGCCACAAGGTCGGTCCTTGGCCGGCCAGGCGCTCCTCCAAATGGTCTTCGGTCGCGCCCAGCGCCTCAGTGAGGGTTTTTTCGAAAAGTTCGCGATCCACCCGGTGGCTGACCGGCTCCAATCGCTCCGTGCAGACCCGGAAAGTGTCGACGACGACATCATCGTTCCGGGTAAAGATGTTGGCGCTCAGAATGTTGATTCCCGCCACGGCAAAACTCCCGGCGATCTTGCTGAAGAGTTTTTCCCGGTTCCAGGTCACCACGATGACCTCCGTGTGTCCCTCCTCGGGGTGATCCTCCCAGACCACCAACGGAACCAAGGCCTCAGCTCCCGCCACGCGCCTTTCGAGAAATCCGTGGATCGCCCGAATGTGCCGGGCCACCAGCTCGGCCGTGCACTGCCGGAGATATGCGGGCCCCATGCGCTCGAGATGGTTTTGCATCTCCTGCTCGGAAAAGGCACCCCCCAACACCATCGCCACCTGCCGGATACGACCGGCCCGCTCCTCCTCCTCCGCGCGCAGGAATTCCTCCTCGCCCGCCAACATCCGTTTGGTCCGGGAGTAGAGATCCCAGACCAGGAGCTCCCGCCAGCTCGACCAGTTACTTCGCCCGGCCACCGCCCGCACATCGGCGGCGGAGATGAGCATCAGCATGTCCAACCTCTCCTCATCCTGAACAATCCGGGCAAAGGCCCGGATCGTCTCCGGTTCGTCCAGGTTTTGCCGGGCGAAATTTCCCAAGGTCATGTGATGGTCCACCAGAAACGTCATGAGCGATAGGTTTCGCCCCCAGAAATGGAACCGACGCGCTACCCGGGCGGCATGGGCGGCTCCGATTTCCTCGTGATGGCGCGTCAGTTCCGCCTTGCCGGTGTCGTGCAGCAACATCGCCAAGGCGAGAATTTCCGGGGCCTCGACGCGGGCGTAGAGTTCCGCATATTTTCGCAGGTCGGGATCCTTGGAATCCAGCATCGCATCCAGTTGTTCGAGACAAACAAGGGTGTGTTCATCCGCGGTGTAACGATGAAAGAATTCGTGCTGCACCAGGCAGGTCAATGGGGCGAATTCCGGCAAAATCCGGCCCAGGACACCGTTCTCGTGCATCAGGCGCAGAATCCGTGAGACCTTCCCCTTTTGTTTGAGAAGGTGGAGAAAGACCTCCTGAATCTCCCGCTGGCCCAGGAGCTCATCGGTCAACAATCCGAAATTCGCCCGAAAGAGCGCCACCAGCTGTGCACTGGGCACGGAACCCTGGTCCTGAAGGATCCGGAACACGCGGATCATCCGGGCCGGGTCTTGCACGAAAACCTGGGAATTTTCCGCCTCCAGCTCCGCACCCTGCAGAATGAATCCATCCGTGGCCCGGCGCGATCCCTGCCACCCGGCGAAGAAGGACCAGATCCCCCTCGGCTTGCCGGTGGCTTGCTGACAAATGCGGGTCGCCGCCGGATTGCAGATCAGATGAATCGTGCGCATGTGACCGTAGACCTCCCGCATGAGGGCCTCGCTTTGCCGAAGGATGTTGGGTTGCGGATATCCCATGGCCACCGCCAGTTCCCCCTGCAGACGGAGCGTGAGGACATCCCCGGCTCCTCCCTGCAGATCGTGAAGCCACTCCCGAACGGTCATGAGAAAGGTGAAGGATTTTTCCGCCTGCCCGACCTCGTCCGCACCCAACCAGCCTTTTGCGGCCAGTTGCCCCAAATCGAGACCCTGCCCGCTGACCTTGCCGACCCAACGAAGGTTGTGAAAATCCCTCAGGCCACCAACCCCGGTCTTGAGATTGGGCTCCTGCACATAAATGGTTCCCCCCTCTTTCGTATGACGGGCAGCTTGGTTTTCCAAGCGCCAGGCCAGGTAGCTCTCCACCCCACGGTGCAGGATTTTTTTATCGAACTCCGAGGTAAAGTGCTGCCAAAGGGGCGAGGATCCGACCAAGCATCGGGCATCGAGCAGGGCGGTCTTGATCATCGGCTCACTCTCCGCCCGTTCGATCGTCTCCCCCACGGTGCGGCAGGCGTGCCC
>CAZZJD010000206.1:0-3872 GCA_964654305.1 uncultured Chitinophagaceae bacterium | reverse complement strand
ACACCGGTAAAATCTCTTGTGAAAAAATTGGTTTAGCAAAAAGTAGTCCTACTAGGAGTAGCAATTGTTTCAATTTCATGGAATTATCGTTTTAATGAGAAATGGGCTTTAAATTCTTTAGTTATTGTATTTTCAAGGTATTCAACTTTAAACCAATAATCCGAAGAAGGCATTTGTGCGCCGTTGTAGGTGCCATCCCAACCTTCACTTGCAGGACTGATTTGTTTTATAAGTTTTCCTTGTCGGTCAAAGATGTAGATTTTTGCTGCGGGTTGCTTTTGTAATCCTACAACATTCCACGTATCGTTTATTCCATCGCCATTGGGCGTGAAGTAATGCGGATAATCCACGACACTTACCCTTGTAATTACCAGCGGATCACAGCTGTTGTCGCTACCTCCTTCGGTATCCCATACGGTAATGGTATGCTCCCCTAAGGGTACATTTTCAAATACATTGGAGCTTTGTCTTGGTCCGTCGTCTAAGCTGTACACATAGGTTCCATAACCCTCCACGGTTACCGTTATGGTTTGCAACTCCGAGAAAGCATTGGTCACGGTATACGTCGCTTGTGTTGCAGGAATGGTGGCTTGTCCAGACTGGATAACATCAAAACTGGCCGAAGTTTGGTTGCAACCCAATGTACTGGTGCTGGTCATTACTACCGTGTAGGTGCGTGTTGCCCCATTGGGATCAGAAGTGTCTACTAAATAGCTCGCTGCTGTACCAATAACCGTTGTTGGATTGGATGCTTCATACCATTGGTAGGTATAGGTCCCGGGTGTTGTATTGGTGGCAGTAAGCAGCAACGGACGTACTACTTGATCGGTTACGAAGTCCACACAAATCACGTGGGAATCGTTTGCGGTTTGAATAACCGGTTCGGGTAATTGCTCTACCGTTAGATTAAAGGCTACCAATCGTGCACATCCTGTAAGGTTGTTCTCCACCCGAATCCACAGGGTATGGGTGTAAGCACTATAACCGGTTAAATCACTAATGGCATTGGTCTGATTCTGCGCATCGAGTAGGGTGTCGTAGAAACTTACTGTAAAATCCGTAGCCGGCTGACCGGTTAATACGGTGGTTAGGTACTGGCTTAAATCCAAGTTGAAATACCCATCATTGGTACCGTCGGTATCACAGGTTTCAAAATCAGCCGGTGCCGTAGCCAAGGGTTTTGGATTCACCAAAATGGTAAAGCTCCCTGCTATCGAGCGGCAGCCGGTTGTTGTATTGGTTGCAACAGCATAGAGCGTTTGTGGACTGCTGGTGTTGGTAAATGCTGTTGGGTTTGTAATTAGTTGCGTAAGCGCAGCATCTGTATAGAAGCTCAAGTTGTAGTTGCTCAGCGGTAAAGGATTCCCCGTTAATAAGTTGGCCTGTCCCCATGCGGTTAAATTAAACACCGTGAAGGTGTCTGTATCATCGTCACATTCTTGATAATCCGCCACAGGCTGTAGCACGGTGGGTAGTGGGTTTACCGTTAGGGCTTGCTCCACAAGCACGTAACACGGCTCGTTGAACGAATCAATATTCAAGTTGCTCTGTACCCGAATCCACACAGTACCCCCCACATTGGCAGTAGCAGGTGTTAGGATTTCATTGGTTCCGGCTATAGCATCGGCATAGCTTGGATAGTAATACAAACTCACATTGGCTTGCCCGTTTAAGATATAGGCCGCATTTAGGGTTAAATCAAAGATTTCTAAACCATCTCCAGGGTTGGTAGTGTCACACTTGGGCGCCAAAGCAGGCGGGTTGGTTCGTGGTGTAGGCACCGGAAGTACCCGCACGGTTAAGGTACGGTAGCTCTTACATCCCGTAGTGGTATTGGTAGCAACCACGAAAATAGTTTGGTTGGCTGCAATGGTATTGGTAAAGGCCGATGGGTTGGTAATGGGTTGGGTGTGTGCTGCATTCAAATAGAATGCAAGGGTATGTCCTGGAACCGAACCTACATAACTCACCAAATCAAAACTGGTAAACTGATTGTTGGGTGTAGCATCGTCATCACACAACGCATACAAGGTAGGTGTAGCTAAGGTAATACCCGTATTGACCTGAATGGTAAACGAACCTACGGCAAAACACTTCGAGGATTTATGCTCCACGCGTACCCAGATTGTGTTGGTACCACAAGCGGTATAGTTGGTGGTATTGACAATCGGGTTGATTCCCACCGGTAAGGCCGCTGCATCAGATGGATTGGTATAATACGTTACGGTATAGTTGTTGGGTGCAGTGGCTTGTTGGGCCAATACAGCCGGAGTTTGTTGTGCTAAATTAAAGGTAGTACACCCATCTTGTGGATTGCTGTCGGTATCACAGTTGTTTATAGCTGGGAGGTTCACCGGAGCCAGCGGAGCAACATTAACTTTTAAGGTTACAGCCACTACGGCAAAACAACCCGTGTTGGGATCTTCGGCACGCACCCAAATGATTTGTACAAACGGATCATTATTAACAAAGGGTTGGGTGAGGTCAATGGCGTTACTGGGTGTTTGTGCATCTTGTTGGGTTACGTGATAGGTAATGGTATAGGCTGTGGTTGAACCCAACAATAAGCCCGGAGTAAGCGTGTTTAAATCAAACTGCCCCACACCGTCTTGGTTATCATCGCACACCGTATAGGCCGCAGTAGGTACATTGGGTGTTGGTTTTGGATTCACCACCAAGTCCATGGTGGCAATTACAAAACATCCGGTGGTGGTATTGGTTAATCGGATACCGATGGTTTGCACATACGGTTGGGTGTTGGTATACGCTGCTGGATTGGCAATCGCATTGACATTGGCATTGGCATTGGCTAAAGAAGGATAGAACTTCACTTGAATCCCTGTTTGAGGCCCTAGTGGGCTATCTAAGATTGTAGGCAATTGGGAGTTTAAGTCAAATACCTCAAATCCGATAGGTGCTGTACTCTCACACACTTCATACTGCGGGAAGTAACCAGCGGCAGGTAACAGCGGTAGTGGGTCTACCATCAAATTCACCGATACAACATCAAAACACCCCGTAGTATTATTTTGCACACGAATCCACAAGGTTGTCGATGCCGAGGCCAACGCATTAGTACCGCTAAGTGCATTTTGAGGAACCAAAGCATCGGCTTGCGAAGTATAATAGGTCACCGTATGTTGCGCCGGCGATAAACTACCCAATACTTGTGGGTTGACAACACTGTTTAAGTTGAAAATAGCAATTCCGTCAGTATTGTCATCACACTTGTGATAATCTGCAACTGGAGTAGCTACCGGTTTAGGTACTACCACCAAACTCAAGGTGGTTAAGGTAGGACAACTCGGTGCTAAGGGATCAAAAACCCGAATGTAAATGGTTTGCTGATCGTAATCATTATTGCAGAAAGGAACATTAGAAGCAATCGGATTGGAACTGGTTTGCGCATCGGTTAAAGTCAAGTGAAACGAAACTTGAACACTCGGATCAGTAGTAATCTCCGGAAGCTTTGTGTCTAAAACAAACGTACAGGCAACACCGTCATTATTGTCGTCGCAAACAATGTAAGGACTCGATTGTGTTGCGGGAGGGGCTTGAATAATTGTAATCGTTTGTGTCACAGATAGGGCACATTGGCCTGCATTAGGAGTAAACGTATATGTGTTGGTTGTATTTGGGGTATAAATAGGCGACCAAATTCCGGTAATACCATTGGACGATGTAGATGGTAGCGGAGAAGTTAATCCTGG
Source organism: uncultured Chitinophagaceae bacterium (assembly GCA_964654305.1). Taxonomy (GTDB): domain Bacteria; phylum Bacteroidota; class Bacteroidia; order Chitinophagales; family Chitinophagaceae; genus Lacibacter. Next base: position 162 of record CAZZJD010000206.1, on the reverse strand, counting down.
ACAGAGTGGAGGAGTGATTGTAAAAGTAGGAATGTTTGAATTATTAATCACATTAACTGTCATAGTAGTTGGCCCCGCACATTGCCCAGAATTTGGAGTAAACGTATAAGTAGTTGTTACCGTATTGTTAGGAACCGGTGTCCATGTTCCGGTAATTCCATT
>CAZZJD010000205.1:0-3887 GCA_964654305.1 uncultured Chitinophagaceae bacterium | reverse complement strand
AATTTCGACGCCGAAACGGGCTACGACCTCAGCGAAGTCCGGGACGTGAGGCTGCTGGAGTTCGAGACCCGCGTCGAGGGCAACCTCGTCCAGTCACGGCCAGTGGTGAGGGCCTTCGTCTTCCCGCGCAACACCGACTGGTCAAAACAGGATCGCTTCCGCTTTTCCAACGCGGCCGACGTCACGGCCGAACTGACCGCCGCCGGCATGCCGCTCAATTTCGATGCGGCCGCCATCCGTTCCGCCTGGGCCCGCCTGCCCGCGCCCCGCAAGGCCGACTGGATCCGCCGCGGCCTCTATTCGCCGGACCGCGGCGCGCAAACCCCGCTCTGGTTCCTGTCGACGATCTTCGTGCGCCAGCAGGTCTTCCCGCCCGGCCGCGTCGTCAGCGTGCAGCACAGCTACAAGCCGCACCCCTCGGGCTTCGTGATGAGCCCGGACCACTTCTCGTTCGCCCCCGAACTCATCACGGAGAACTGTATCGACGCAACCACGCGGCGCGCCATGGAACAGGCACTCCGGCGCGGCGGCGGCGGCATCGGCATGGTGCTCGACTACGTGCTCACGACGGCAAACACGTGGAAAGGCCCGATCCGCCGGTTCCGGCTGACCATCAACAAGGGCGAGCCAGGCAACCTGGTGTCGTTCTGCGCCACCGGCGTGCGCAAGACAGGACCGACCACCTTCACGGTCGAGGCGACCGATTACCGCCCCGACAGGGACCTGTCGATCCTCGTGCTCAAGTCAAACAGCAACCGCTAGGCCGGCACCACGCTGGCCACCCGAAAAGTGCGCGGCACGCCGTCATGTTCCGTCACGGTGACATATTCGCCCGTCTTCAGGACGTGACGGTCAAGCTTGTAGAGCGCCTCATCGTCGGTACGCGTGCCCTTGGCATAGTCGAAATGCCAGCCCTGCCCCACATGGACCAGGTGGCCACGCTCCTCGACGGCATGGCGCACGATGCGCTCGACCGTGCAGCGCTCGCGCTGCGCCTTCCAGCTGGCCGCATCAAGGTGCCCCGACGCATCGATCGGCGCCACGAATGCATATCCATGTGAAGGGTCGCCATTCGGCGCTTCCTTCGAGCGTGCAAGTTCAAGCTTCACGCGGTGAAGGCTCATCGATCTGCTCCTCGTGCTCAGTGGGCCATGAAGACAGGCATGGTGGCTTCCGACAGCACGTGCCGCGTCACGCCACCCAGCACAAGTTCGCGCCATCGGCTGTGCCCGTAGCCGCCAAGCACGATGACGCCCGCGCCGGCGCGCCGGGCAACATCAAGCAGCACCGCGCCCGTCGGCTGCCCGCCAGGATTGACGCCATGTTCCGTCGCCGTCAGTCCATGCAGGCGCAGATAGTCGCGCAAACGGTCCATCTCGGCCGTCTCGATGCTGCCGCCGGAAATGCTGACGATCTCGATGCCCGAGGCCGCTTTCAGAAGCGGGATGGCAGCCGCCACCGCACGCGCAGCCGTCGCACTTCCGTCCCATGCAATCAGGGCCTTGGTGCCATGCACCGGCACCGGCGGCTTGGGCACAAGCAGCACGGGGCTGCGCCCATGCATCAGGGTCGTCTCGATCGCCTGGCGCAGCGCCGCGTGGCCGTCGGCACCCGGCAGAGGGAAGATGACGAGGTCGGCAAGCCGCGCCTCTTCGGAAACAACGACATCCATCGGCCCGTCACGCAGGCTGAACGATGCCGACAGCCCCGTCGTGCCCACGGTCTGCGCGCCATGCTTCTTGGCAAGGGCGTCAAGCGAACTGCGGGCCGCCGCAGCCGACCGCGCAGCCGCCGCACGCGCGGCATCCATGATCTCCTGCAGCACGCTGGCTGAAATCCCCTCGCCCAGATAGGGCAGCACCTCGGCAGCGTCGGGCCTGACATAGATGCCCGTGACATGAGCCTGGGCGGGCGTGGCAATCTCGAACGCCGCGGCCAGGACCTGATTGTCGCGCTCCGTCCCGTTCAGCGGCACAAGCAGTTTCCGGTAAGCCATTGTCTTCATGCCTCTCGCTGGTTCATGTTGTCCTTCTACGACCCCATACTCTAGGGCGCCTTGACTTGGATCAAGCGCTTGCGTTCAAGACCGGCAGCCCCTCCCGAAGCACGCCTGCCACAGGAAAAACCATGAACAAGAGCCAGAAACAGCCCCATGCCCGCGCCTGGCAGCGCATGCTGTCGGGACGCAGGCTCGACCTTCTGGACCCCTCGCCCTTCGACATCGAGATCGAGGACATAGCCCATGGCCTCGCCCGGGTCGCGCGCTGGAATGGCCAGACCCGGGGCGACCATGCCTTCTCGGTCGCCGAACACTGCCTTCTGGTCGAGGACTGCTTCGCGCAGATCAAGCCCGGCGTGCCGGGCCGCTGGCGCCTTGCCGCCCTGCTCCATGACGCACCCGAATATGTGATCGGCGATCTCATCAGCCCCTTCAAGGCAGCCGTCGGCATCGACTACAAGGCGCTGGAGAACAGGCTGCAGGCGGCCATCCACCTGCGCTTCGGCCTGCCGGCGCAACTGCCTTCAGACATCACGGCGATCATCAAGCGCGCGGACCGGACAGCAGCCTTCTTCGAAGCAACCCAGCTCGCGGGCTGCGCGCCCGAGGAAGCCGTCGACATCTTCGGCGCGCCGCGCGGACTGAAGCCGGTCAAGCTCACGCCGCTCGCCGCCAGGGATGCGCAAGCCGCCTATGTTCGGCGTTTCCACGACCTCATGTCGACCAACGAACGCAGCTAGGAGCATCAGGTGCCCGTCATCCATGTCTGCCCGAAGAGCAAGGTCGCAATCCTCAGCGACCAGGTCAGGCCATCCCACCTCGTCACGCTCCTTGATCCCGAGGACGAGATGCCCACGCCCGAGGGCGTTCCGGGACACCGGCATTTGAAACTCGGGATGCACGACACGGTCAGGCCGGCCCCCGGACAGACACCGCCGGACGAACTTCACGTTCGCGAACTTCTTCGCTTCGCAAAGGACTGGAACCGCAGCCAGCCGATGCTCGTGCATTGCTGGGCCGGCATCAGCCGCTCGACAGCCTCTGCCTTCGCCATCGCCTGCATGGTGGCACCGCCGGGAAACGAGTTGCGCATTGCAAGGCTCCTGCGCGAACGTGCCCCGCACGCCCATCCCAACGCCCGCATCGTTGCGATCGCCGATGCTCTTCTCGGGCGCGACGGCCGCATGGTCGATGCCGTTGACGCGATGGATCCGGGCAAGGTCGTGTTCGAAGGCGTCCCCTTCCTGCTGCCGGTGCAGGATACCTAGGCTGATGGCGACCCCGAAGGCCAACGACCAGGCAAACACGGTCGTCATCGGGCTGAATGCCTGCGTGATGACGGTCATGAACGATACGCCCTGCGTGCTCGTAGTACCCCAGTCCCCCGCGCAGAAGGCCGAGACGATCGAAGGCCTGCCCTTCGGCCCGTTCGATCCGCAGCATCACCGCACGCTCGAGATCGGCCTGCGCAGCCTCGTCGAGGAGCAGACCCACATCACCCTGGGCTATGTCGAGCAGCTCTACACCTTCGGCGATCGCGGCCGCCACGAATTGCTGCGCGGCGAGAAGGCGCGCGTCGTATCGGTCGGTTACCTCGCCCTCACCCGCCTGGTCGCAGGCGCAGAACGCTCGGGGCGCTGGCACGGGATCTACGATTTCTTCCCCTGGGAAGACTGGCGCAAGGAAAAGCCAGCGCTGATCGACACGCTGATCAGGCCCTATCTTGAATCGTGGAGCAGCCTCGAGGATTCCGAAACCCGCTGGGAACGCGCGCGTCTCTGCTTTGGCCTCGACGGCGGCCACTGGGACGAAGAGAAGGTGCTTGAGCGTTATGAACTGATGTACGAGGCAGGCCTCGTGCTCGAGGCCCGGCGCGACGGCCGCACCC
>CAZZJD010000204.1:0-3888 GCA_964654305.1 uncultured Chitinophagaceae bacterium | reverse complement strand
AAATGCTCCTGAAGGCAGTGCTAAGGTTAGATCCGGATTTTATTGTTCAGAAACCCCTGTTCAATTTACTGCTTCTGCTTTCAATACCGATTCTATTGAATGGAATTTCGGAGATGGATCAAAACAAGTAACCGGTAATACTGGAATGGTTTACCATCGTTTTACCAAAGCGGGCGCTTATGTACCTTCTGTATTACTCCGCAACTTGCAAGGTTGTGTTTATGAGATCAAATTAAAGGATACGATTCGAGTTGAAAACATTGAAGCTGGGTTTAGAAGTATCGTACAAAAATCTTGTGGATATACAGATGTACAATTCATTGATACTTCACGTTCTTTATACGGATCCAATCAAATTCTTTGGATATTTGGAGATGGAACAACTGCAACAGGCTCAAACGTTACACATCGTTATACAGTAAATGGGAATTATCCGGTAAGAATGATGATTAATGGAATTGCTACTTGCCCTGATACAGCGGTACATACGCTTCCTATTGAGATTAATCAGGTTCCAGATGTACAGATTCTTTCAAAAAGCACGGCGTGTACAGATATTGCAACGGAGTTTGCAGCGGCTAACCAGCTGAATGATGGTATATCGTTTTATAAATGGCAGATATCAAATGGATATACAACAGGCACAGATCGTATGAACTATAAATTTGTAAATGTCGGCAATTATAAAATCACTTTGATTGCGGGAACAAGTCAACAATGTTTTGATACTGCTACATTGAATCTGCAGGTGCTACAATCTCCCAATGTTAAAGTATCTGCTGATGCTACGATCTGTCGTGAAAAAAGTATAGGTCTTCAGGCAACCGGTGCAGTATCTTATGTGTGGTATCCTGTAGAAGGATTGAATTGCGCCAATTGCCCTAACCCGATCGCACGTCCTTTCGCATCCACACAATATGTAGCCAAAGGAACAGCGGCAAATGGATGCTATCAATTAGATACTGTTAATGTAAATGTTAAACAACCTTTCAAAATATTGGCCAGCAAAAGTGATAGTCTTTGTTTGGGTAAATCCATGCAGCTGACTGCATCCGGTGCGGATAGTTATAGCTGGTCTCCGGCTGTTGGCCTTAGTAATCCATTGAGTGCTACGCCAGTTGCTACACCCACAATCAGTACAACTTATCGTGTTGTTGGTTCAGATAATCAGTGTTTCACGGATACAGCTTATGTAAGAATCGGTGTAGGCAAAATACCTTCGATTGAATTAGGACCCGATCAGACTTTGAATACCGGAGCGCCATTTGCCATAAAACCAATCGTAACGAATGGCACCATTAAAACATGGAGCTGGACACCGGCTACTGATTTGAGTTGTTCAGACTGCGCAGAACCCGTTGCAGCACCAGGTAACAACATTACATATGCTGCTACAGCAGTAACACCATATGGTTGTGTAGCAAAAGATACAATCAGCTTCAAAGTGTTCTGTGAAAATAGTCAGGTTTTTGTACCGAATGCATTTACTCCCGATGGCGATGGCATTAATGATATGTTGATGGTACGTGCTAGAGGGATCAACAAAGTGCGCTACTTCCGAATCTTTAACCGTTGGGGAGAAATGGTGTTTGAGCGCTATAATTTTCAGCCCAACGACCAGTCAAATGGCTGGGATGGTAAATATAAAGGACAGGATTCAGGTCCGGCTGTATATGTATATATGTTAGAAGTGGAATGTTCAAATGGTACGCCTTTTACCTATAAAGGAAATATAACCCTAGTAAAATAAAATCAAAAGCATGTAAAATCTTTCGTCATCCATTCATCCTTATAAATCCAAATCTTATGAAACAGTCAATTTTAAAATTCATCATTCTTTTGTTTGCTTATACCGCAAACGCACAAGACATCAATTTTTCTCAGTTTTATGAAATGCCCGCTTTGCGTAATCCAGCACTTGCCGGCATATTTAAGGGAGATGTTCGTATTACTACCATTTATCGTTCTCAGTGGCAACAGCTACTCGGGCAAAATAGTACAACCGGAATTGGTCTCGAAACTAAATCAGGTATTAATGAATTCTCTGATAATTTTTATAGCATCGGTTTAATGGTAACAAATGATGTTGCCGGTGATGCCAGATTAGGCAAAACACAGGTGCTGCCTTCTTTCACATTTCATAAATCCCTAAGCCAGTATAAAAATTTATTTCTTTCTGCTGGTTTTATGGGCGGCATCGTTCAGCAGCGTTTTGATGCTTCTAAAATGAAATTTGATGATCAGTTTGTGAATGGTTCTTACAGTCAGACCAATGCAACACGACAAACTTTTTCAAATACCAACGCAACATACTGGGATGTATCAGCTGGTATGGCATTAAGTGGCGATTTAGGATATAAATATAAATTCTATGTTGGCGCTGCATACTCTCATTTCAATCAACCTAAAGTTGCTTTTAGTGAGAATGTGGATGTTCGCCTGAACAATAAAATTGCGATAAACGGAGGGGTATCTGCTAATGTTACAGACTATGATCAGCTTTTTATTTATGCTGATTATTTTCAACAGGGGGGGAATTCGGCAATGCAGGGAGGATTATTATACAAACACAATCTCATGCAGCAAATTGAAGAGCCTAATTATGCAATCAGCTTCGGAGTATTTCACAGAGTAAATGATGCTATAATACCTGTTGTTAAATTAGATTATCTTAAAGTTAGCTTGGGAGTGACTTATGATGTCAATATCAGCAAACTTTCTACGGCTTCACAAATAAGAGGAGGGGCCGAAGTTACTTTGTCTTACAAAACATTTTTAAATACCAGAAATTCTTCTCTCGATAAGGTACGATGCCCGGTTCTTTAATCGCATTTCACTTATAGGAATGGTTGAACAGAAAGATCTGCCCTTTCTGTCGGTTCTGACTGTACCGGCAGGGAGGGCATCTTTATTTAAGGTTTGATGAACAGCTTTTGGGGGTTTGGTTTGGTTCCAATAATTTTGCAGCGCGAATTTTCGATCGATTAGACCAGGGGTGAGCATTCAGTAAGAATGTATCATTCTGCAAAATGTATTTACATGAGAACAATAGCCATGCGCGAAGCGCTAAGAGAAGCCATGCAGGAGGAAATGCGATTAGATGACCGTGTTTATCTGATGGGTGAAGAAGTGGCCGAATATAACGGAGCTTATAAGGTTAGCCAGGGTATGCTTGATGAGTTTGGAGAAAAGAGAGTAATAGATACTCCCATTTCTGAGTTAGGGTTTGCTGCTGTGGCAGTAGGCTCAGCGCAAAACGGTCTTCGCCCGATTGTTGAATTCATGACATGGAATTTTGCTGTTCTGGCCTTGGACCAGATTTTAAATACTGCCTCCAAAATGCTTGCTATGAGTGGGGGTCAGGTAGGGTGTCCGATTGTATTTCGTGGGCCCAATGGAAGTGCCGGCCAGTTAGGGGCGCAGCATTCCACCGCTTTTGAAAGTTATTATGCGAATATTCCCGGTTTAAAAGTGATATCTCCTTATACTCCTTATGATGCCAAAGGTTTGCTAAAGGCTGCAATACGTGATAACGATCCGGTTGTTTTTATGGAGAGTGAGGTTATGTATGGCGATAAAGGGGAAGTGCCAGAAGGAGAGTATCTGATTGAAATTGGCAAGGCGGATGTCAAGCGTCCGGGTAGAGATGTCACTATTGTATCGTTCAATAAAATGATGAAAGTGGCCTTAGGTGCTGCTGAGGAATTGGCTAAGGAAGGAATTGAAGCAGAGGTCATTGATCTAAGAACCATTCGTCCGCTAGACTGGTTTACCATTCTTGAAAGTGTTAAAAAGACCAACCGATTGGTAATTGTAGAAGAACAGTGGCCTATGTGTTCTGTTTCTTCTGAAATTGCTTACAGAATACAAAAAGAAGGTTTTGATTAT
>CAZZJD010000203.1:0-3899 GCA_964654305.1 uncultured Chitinophagaceae bacterium | reverse complement strand
GACGACACCGCCCGCGCCGAGGTCGGAGAGTTCCTGCAGGCGCTCGAGGACCACGACGACGTGCAGCGGGTCTGGGCCGCCGTGAAGTAAGGGGCCCGCGTCAACGCGCGAAGGCCATCGTCGGCAGGCCGCGCACGCCCGGCGCGAGGCAGAACACCCGCCCTGCCTCCGGCTCCGGCGAAGGGTCGTCATGATCGACCGCCGTCGTGATGAAGAGCCGGTCCAGCCGCTCGCCCGCGAAGGCACAGGACGTCACGTTGCGCACCGGGAGCCGCACCGTCTCAAGCACACGCCCGGTCCGCGGATCCCGCCGCGTCAGGCGGCCCGCCCCCCAGTGACCAACCCAAAGCATGCCTTCCTCGTCGAGGCAGCAGCCATCCGGCCACCCCTCGTCGTCCGCCAGCCGCGACGCCTCCCGCTCCTCGGACAACGCACCGGTCTCACCGTCGAACCGAAACGCCTGCACCCGACGGGTCGGTGAATCAATGTAGTAAAGTGTCCCGCCGTCGATGCTCCACGCAAGGCCGTTGGAAATCGAAACGCCTTCGCGCCGCACCGTGACCGCACCCGCTGCATCGATCGAATACAGGCGCGCAGCGCCCCGCACGCCGGTGAGCGAGAGGGTGCCGGCCCAGAAGCGCCCCTGCGGGTCAACCTTGCCGTCGTTGAAGCGGAAGCCGACCGGGTCGTGACCGGGAGCGAGGGCAAAACGCACCGTGCTCCCCGTGTCCGGATCAAGCCGGTAGATGCCATCGTGCAGCGCCGCGATCAAGCCGCCGGAACGCTCGGGCACGACGCAACCGACCATCTGGCCCACCGGCCACTCGCGCGCCGGCCCACCGTCGAGCCGTGACTCAAATACGCGCTTCCCCGTGATGTCGATCCACCACAGGGTGCCCCGCGCGGCATGCCAGCACGGCCCCTCCCCGAGATCAGCCCGGGTGGCGCCGAAACGATCCAGTCGCGCAAACTCCGCCATGCCGCCGGGGGCCGCTGCAACCGGCTCAGGCCGGTTCGAGCTGGACCGGGTTGCTGAGCACGCCGATTCCCTCAATCTCGATCGCGACCTCATCGCCGGGGCGCAGCCAACGCGGGGTCGGCTTCGCCGCCATGCCGACGCCGTGCGGCGTGCCGGTGAGGATGACCGTGCCGGGGAGCAGCGTCGTGCTGCCGCTCAGGAACTCGATCAGCGTCGCGACGTCGAAGATCATGTCCGAGGTCGTCCAGTCCTGCACGGTCTCCCCGTTCAGGTGCGTGGCGATCTTGAGCAGGTTCGGGCCGGGCACTTCGTCCGGCGTCACCAGCCGGGGCCCGAGCGGGCAGAAGGTGTCAAAGAACTTGCCGCGGCACCACTGGCCGCCGCCCCGCTTGATCTGCCAGTCGCGCGCCGACACGTCGTTCGCGCAGGTCAGGCCGAGCACGTAGTCGAGCGCCTGCGCCCGCTTCACGTTCTTGCAGGCCCGGCCGATCACCACCGCCAGCTCGCACTCGTAGTCGACCTCATGGCTGGCCAGATGCGTCGGGAGGAGGATCGGATCCCCGGGATTCTGGACGGTGTTCAGGCCCTTCACGAAGAGCACCGGGAATTCCGGGACCTTCATGCCCGACTCCTGGGCATGGTGACGGTAGTTCAGGCCGACGCCCAGGATCTGCGTCGGGACGACCGGAGCAAGGAGCTTGGTGACCTTGACCTTCTCGTCGGTCACGCGGTGGGCGCCGAAGATGTCGCCTTCGATGCGCAAGATCGTTCCGTCACGGAGTTCGGAGCCATACGAGGTCCGGCCGGACGCGTCCTGGTAGCGGATGATTTTCATGGGAGCGGGAAAAAGCAGGGTCAGTTCTTCTTGGCGACCGCGACGCACTCGACCTCGTAATGCAGCGTGGGCGGCAGGCAGTTGGTGATCGTCGTGCGCGTGGGGTAAGGCGGCGAGAAACACTCGCGGTAGAGTTCGTTGTAGAGCCCGACGTTCGCGGCGTCACGCACGTAGTTGCGCGTCTGGATGACGTGCTGGAGATCGCTTCCCGCCGTCTCCAGCACCTTGCGCAGGTTCTCGATCGAGCGTCGGAATTCACCTTCGAAGGTGTCCGGGATGATCTTGCCGGTGGCGTCGACTGACGCCTGTCCGGAAACGAAAATCAGATCGCCCACCCGCACCGCCGGGCTGAACGGCAGATGCGAGACGGGCGTGTCCTTGCTGATCGGGTAGGTGACCGAAGTACTCATGCAAACTGGAACGTGGGCTGCGAGATGGGATCGAGGGGATAGACCGGGCGCCGCAACTGCTTCCACGGCAGCGACGCAAGGTTGCCGGTGCAGGGGCCCGCAGTATCGACGTAGTAGGAGGCGCGCGACACGGTGTCGTACGCCCGCTTGTGCGCCACGGCCGCCTTCACGCCGATGACCATGAAGTCGCGGGGCTCCAGGCCTTGGCTGCGCAGTTGGCCAAGGTCAAAAGGCGCGGTCTTGCGGCTGGTCAGGAGGATCGTCACCCCGGCCGAGCGGACCACGGCCGACGGCCCCATCTCGATGCGCACGCCGTTCATCGAAGCCAGATGGCTCTGTTTGTCCTCGAGGATAAAAACGCCGTCGCTGCGCGAGAGGAAGGTGGAGCTGAGGCGTACGGGCCCTTGATCAAGCCGGGACCCGCGTCCCCCGATCTCCAGCACCCGCGTCTCGCCCGGTGCGGCGTCGGCAAGGGCAGCGACGGTGATCGGATCGTTGATGATCACCAGCGACCGCTCGATCCCGTGCCGGAGCAGGGCCCGGAGCAGGTCGGTGCAATCTCCGGGAGCGCCGCCGCCAATGTTGTCGGCAGGCTCCACGAGCAACACCGGGCCCTCGGCCGGCGGTGAGGCCCGCAGCCGGGCGACGACTTCGTCGACGCCGGGGTAGGAAATGGTTCCCTGCTCCCGCAGGTCCCACGCCAGCTGCGCGCCGGGACGGAGTCGCGCCCGAGCCTCCTCGAGCGGCGCGGTGGTCACCGCACTCAGCGAGCACCCCGTGTCCGGAGTGTCCGCGAACGAATAGCCGGCCGCGATGTTGCACGCCCAGATGTCACCGGGACCGGCTTCAAGTTCCAGGGCGAAGCGCTCAAGCGCACGCATCGGATCCGCATGCGTGCCGGTGCCGGGCGGAGCCCAGAGGATCGGCGGACGGCACCAGACCATGCGGGGCACGCGGCCCTCGCGCAGGCAGCGGGCCAGGAGGCGCGCGCCGCGCACCGCCGCATCACGCGCGTCCGTGTGTGGGTTTTCCCGATACATGACCAGGCCATTGGCCAGCTCACACATCCGCGGGCTGATGTTCCCGTGCAGGTCGAGCACGCCGAAGATCGGTACGTGGCCACCAGGCAGCGCACGGATGCGGGCGAGAAGTTCGCCCTCCACGTCCCGCTGCGTCTCGGTGGCCATGGCGCCGTGCAGGACGAGGTAGACGGCGTCGACGCCCGCAGCCAGCGCCGGGGCCGCGATCGCGGCGAAGACGCGCCAGTAGCGCTCGAACATCGCATCGGTCACCGTGCCACTCGGCGTCGCCCGCGCGTCGATCGTCGGCACGACCTCCCAACCCTCGGCCTGGGCGACCTCCAGAAAGCCGTCGGTCGGCGAGGCGTCGCCCCGCTTGGCGAGAATCGCGTCACCCTCCACCACCGTGAACGCCTCCCAGGGCGTCACCTCGTCCAGGAACGTGTGGGTCTCGTGAAAGAGACCGCCAAAGAGAATCCGCGGGCGCATGGTCGACGTGATCCGGACTCAGGCCGGGGCGGTCCAGGTGGCGGCGTGCCGGGCGAAGGCCGCGCCGGCGCGGGACAGTGCCTCGTCGATGTCGGCGGCGGTGTGCGTGAGCGAGACCGACCAGAGGCCGCGCTCGATCGCGCTGACTCCCTGCTCGAGCAGGCAGC
>CAZZJD010000202.1:0-3899 GCA_964654305.1 uncultured Chitinophagaceae bacterium | reverse complement strand
GCGACGTCGCGATCGTCAGGATCTTGGTGGGATCGCGACGGCCCTGGCTCTCCGAAGCCTTGGCGACCTCGTCGTACGCGATCGCCGTCGACGTCCAGCCGCGGTCCGCCGAAACCTTCGTCAGCGCCGCCGTCAGCGTCGTCTTGCCGTGGTCGACGTGGCCGATGGTGCCGACGTTGCAGTGCGGCTTGTTACGCTCGAATTTTGCCTTCGCCATGATGATCCTCGTTCGTCGTGTTTGCAGATGCGAAGAATTTGCCCCCGCAATAAGGGCATGAGCCGCAAAGTTCAAGCGCTCTCATGGCGCAGCACGCTCTGCCGGCCGCGCAGACGGCGGCGGTCTGGCTCTCGTGCGCCGAAGATTGTGGCTGGTCGGGCCCGGCCGGCGCCGGGCCCGCCTCAATGTATCTCCGGCTCGGGGACGGCTGGGCCGGCCTCCAGGAAGTCGAAGTCGCAGCCGTCGTCGGCCTGGAGAATGTGCTCCTGAAACATCTTTCCGTACCCGCGCTCATAGCGGGGCGGCAGCGGTGACCAGGCCTTGCGCCTGCGCTCCAGCTCGGCGTCGTCGACGTGCAGGTGGATCAGGCGGCGACCGACGTCGACCGCGATCTCGTCGCCGGTCTGAACGAGGGCCAGGGGCCCCCCGATGAAGCTCTCGGGTGCCACATGGAGGATGCAGGCCCCGTAGCTGGTGCCGCTCATGCGGGCGTCGGACAACCGCAGCATGTCGCGCACGCCCTGCTTCACCAGCTTCTTCGGGATGGGCAGCATGCCCCACTCCGGCATGCCCGGGCCGCCCTTTGGACCGGCATTCTGCAGAACGATGACGTGATCGGCCGTCACGTCCAGGTCGTCCCGGTCGATCTGCGCCTTCATGTGGTTGTAGTCGCGGAACACCAGCGCCTTGCCGCGATGCTTGCGCAATCTCGGCTCGGCCGCCGAAGGCTTCATGACGCACCCGCGCGGTGCCAGGTTGCCTCTGAGCACCGCCGTGGCGCCTTCCGCATAGATCGCCTTGTCGATCGGGCGGATGACGTCGTCGTTGAAGACCCGGGCTTCGGCGATGTCCTGCCCGAGAGTCTTGCCGGAGACTGTGAGTGCCGAGGTATGCAGATGCGGCTCGATCTGCTTCATGAGCGCCGGAAGGCCGCCGGCGTAGAAAAAGTCCTCCATCAGGTAGGCACCCGAGGGCCGCACGTTGGCGATCACGGGCACCTTGCGGCTGATCTGGTCGAACAGCTCCAGCGAAAGCGCCACGCCGGCGCGCCGGGCCATCGCGATGACGTGGATGATGGCGTTGGTCGAGCCGCCGATCGCCATGTGCACCATGATCGCATTTTCGAAGGCCGCCGCTGTCATGATCTTGTCCGGGGTGAGATCGTCCCAGACCATTTCGACCACGCGACGCCCGGCCTGGGCGCACATGCGCGGATGATTGGCATCCGCCGCCGGGATCGCGGAGGCGCCAGGCAAAGTCACGCCCAGTGCTTCGGTGATCGACATCATGGTCGCGGCCGTGCCCATGGTCATGCAGGTGCCGAACGAGCGCGCGATGCCGTTCTCGATCTGCTCCCACTGCGCCTCGGTGATGTTGCCCGCGCGCCGCTCGTCCCAGTACTTCCAGACGTCCGATCCCGAGCCGAGCTGCCGACCAGCCCAGTTGCCGCGCAGCATGGGGCCGGCCGGGCAGAATATGAACGGCAGACCCATGGAGGTGGCGCCCATGACGAGACCGGGAGTGGTCTTGTCGCAGCCCCCGAGCAGGATCGAGCCGTCGAGGGGATAGCTGCGCAGCAGTTCCTCGGTCTCCATCGCCAGCAGGTTGCGGTAGAGCATGGTGGTCGGCTTCTGGAATGGCTCGGCCAGGGACATGGCCGGGATCTCGATCGGGAAGCCGCCCGCCTGGAGCACGCCGCGTTTCACGTCGTCGACCCGGGCGCGCAGGTGTGCATGGCAAGGGTTGATGTCGGCCCAGGTATTGATGATGCCGATGATCGGGCGCTTGCCCCAGTCCGCCGGCTCGTAGCCCATCTGGCGCATCCGCGAGCGGTGGCCGAACGCGCGCAAGTCGTCGACGCCCATCCAGCGGTAGGATCTCAGCTGCTCCGGCTTCTTGCGCATTCGGTCCTCTCTCTGCCCGCGGTATGTGTGCCTGTGGTCCCGCTCACGTGGGTTTGTAGGGAGCGCTGCTTTCGCGCAGGGCGAGCCGTTGACGCACCAGGTCCACGTGCCCTCTCAGATCGTAGATCTCGTCGGAAAACGCCAGCGGGTAGCGGATGCGCTGGGCGACGCGATCGATGCGATCGAGTTCCTCCAGCATCTGGGCCAGCGTGGCCGGATCCTGGTGAATCGCCGCGGATCGCTCGATCTCCTTGAGATGCCGGTAGAGAACGCGGATGCGATGGCGGATCGTCCAATTGTAAAGGGTGGGAGCGAGCCGGACCAACGGGATCATCACCGAAAGCAGCGGAATGGCCAGCAGCAGCACCTTGGAGCCGTGCTGGTGAACGAAGGCCACCAGCCAGAACGGCAGATGCGCGCTCTTGGCGAGCGGCGCGAAGACACGAAGCAGGAACGGCATCTCACCGCTCTTGAACATGTTGCGCACGTCGTCCGGGACCGAGAACTCGGGATCCTCGATCGACGGAAACACCGAGGCGCGGTGAAACAGGATGGGCTCACCGCGCTTGTCGATGCCCGGCCGGGGGCTGTGCACCACGGCTTTGGCGAGCAGCGAGATCAGAGCCGGATGGAGATCCTTGCGGATCACCAGCGCGGAGCTCGTGGCCAGCAGCGTGATGTCGGCCGAGGGTATTTCCGGCTCGAACTCCACCGCGTTGCGATGCATCACGATCTTGGACAGGAAAGGAAAACGGTTGGCGTAGGCGTCCGCCTCCGCCGAGAAGTCCATTAAGAGGACGCCCGAATGGCGCAGAAGCTTCTGAACCTTCGGAGTCTCCGCCGGTAGCAGGACGAATGCGACGTCCGCATTGCCGTTGTCGCGCAGCGCAGAGCCATCGTCGGAGAGGTCCTGGTCGACGAGGCGGGAGTTTCGATCGTCGATCCCGTTCGCCTTGAGCAACTGCATCACCACCCGGCGTGAGCCGCTGTTCATCGCCCCCACGAGGATGCGCTTGCCCTTGAACTCCTTCAGGCTCGAGACCTGCTCAGGTCCGCGATAGAATACCCAGAGCGGCTCGTAGAACAGCCGTCCGACGGAGCGCAGGGCGGCCGTCTCGCTGGTGTGGCGCACCTGATCGTCGGCGGACGCGTAGCGGCCCTGGAGACCGCCGACCAGGCCACCTTTCAGGAAGCCGGCGTCGACGCCTGATTTCGCTGCGGTGATCGCATTGAGAGTGGCGATGCCCTCGATCTCGGGGCGGAGCACCAGATCCACACCGTATCTGGCCAGCACCGGCTTGTACCGCTCCGCCATCTCGTGATTGAGCCCGCCAGCGCCGCCGGTCGCGACGACGATGCGGCCCGGAGGCCCTGGGTTCAGAAGCCAGATCACGGCGAGCAGGACTGCGGAAAGGCCGAGCAGGCCGGCAGACCCCCAGCCGAGAAACTTCAGAATGGCTCGTCGCAAATCTACTTCCACGGCCAATACCCGTCGTCGTTGTTCACGTTTGCCCCGATCCGAACGGCGCCGAGGCGTAGCAAGTCCCCTTCAAGGCAGGCAGGTCGTATCGTACCAAGCCTCCTGACAGCAGTCTCGTGCCTGCAGTCCTGGTCTCCCCGGACAGCGGTCGGGTCGCCACGCTCGTGCGATGGCCTGCTGGTGTAGTTGCGTTCAGCCGGGCTGTCATCGTTGTCGATCCCCTCGGCGGCCGGGGGCGCCCGCACCGGGGCGGCCTCCGTTCCGAGCGGCGCCGCCCCCGGCACAAACGGCTGGCGCG
>CAZZJD010000201.1:0-3902 GCA_964654305.1 uncultured Chitinophagaceae bacterium | reverse complement strand
GAAAAATTAATTCAATGGTTAAAATTAACAATAAACTGATCAGCCACGAAAAAGATGTCTTAAGTATCAGATAAAGGAAATCTCCAAATTGAAAAGCTTGAATCGCAAAAAGAGAAAAATGATGTGTAAGCGTTAATATGGCGGCATAGGAAATGTAAGGCACTAGTCCAAGGCTCTGAAAAGATGGCTCTCTGTAATTAAACTCAACGCCCTGCTGAGGCATAAGAAATGTAATGATATAAGGTCGGATATAACCTATAAGCACGCATGCAGCGGCATGCATACCTGGAGTTTTAGTAAAGAAATCCATTGTAATGCCTATTGCAAAACTGACTAGCAATAATATTCCGCGACTAATATCAAAAGGGAGCCATAAAATAAAAACATAATACAATACAGGCATTGCCATGTGGTGTAGGGGGGGCACTTGGTACAATACAAAGTGCTGGATCAGAATGAAAAGGATAAAACGAAAACTGTATTTTAAAAATTCACCCATTTTATTCTTTTTGATTTTTTTGTTCGAGTGCCTGTTGTTCTGATCGCTGTAGGTTTTCTATTACAAATACATTTTGCACTTTACTGAAATCAGTCGAAGGGCGGATATGTAATAAATAATTATTGGTACTTTTTTCCTGAATGATTTTTTGTACGGTTCCGATCATAATGTTAGCAGGGAAATCTGAGTACTGACTAGTAACTACAGAGTCTCCGATTTTAATTTTTACACCTTTGGAGATATCTTTCATTTGTACGATTCGAGGATCTACACCATCCCATTCGATGCGGCCCATTTCTCCTGACTTTTTTAATTGTGCACTGATTCTGCTTTGTTGGTTCAGCATGCTCATGACAGAAGAAAAATTATCACTAACATCCAGCACAACGCCCACAATACCTGAAGGGCCAATGACGACCATGCCGGGAGTTACCTGTTGGTTTTTACCCCGGTGTAAGGTGATAAAGTTATTGGGGAGGGTAATGCTATTATTTACAACAGTAGCTTCCCTGTATAGATATTTTCGGTATTGTTCGATCGAGTCGATCTTAATGGTATCTGATTTTTGAGAAGCTGCACTGGTGTCCGCTGCCTGAAAGTTCTGTGCCAGTTGATTTTGTAGTTCATTTACTTTTTGACGGAGGGCATCATTTTCTTTTTTCAAAGAGAAATATACGCGCCAGTCCTGTACCTGTTCTTCAATTTTACCCGTCCATTCTCCAGCCATATCCATGTAGGCCGACTGATGATAACGGTTATATCGGAATAGAAAAGAGAAACTGATGATCTCCAGGATCAGAAAAAAAAGAAAAACAGCATATCTTCGAATGAAAGCGAAAAGATTCCGCACTGCATCGGGGTTTTATGATTGCATCAACAAAATGTTAGTTGCGCATTACAAAAGGATAACGATTGTAATTTTTCAGTGCAATACCGGTTCCTCTAACCACACTTTTCAGTGGGTCGTCGGCAATATGCACCGGGAGTTTAATTTTCTGGTTGAGTCGTTTATCCAGACCACGGAGCAAGGACCCGCCGCCCGTAATGTAAATACCTCTTCTGTAAATATCTGCAGCCAATTCGGGCGGCGTTATTTCCAGTGCTTTTAAAATCGCTTCCTCTATTTTGAAAATACTCTTATCTAAAGCTTCGGCAATCTCCTGATAACTTACCATGATCTGCTTGGGAATACCCGTTACCAGATCACGACCATTTACAGGTATATCATCCGGTGGATTGTCTAGTTCTTTCATGGCCGATCCAATCTGAATTTTGATCTGCTCTGCTGTACGTTCCCCAATTAGTAAACTATGATAACGACGTAGGGCTTCCATGATATCTGCTGTAAATTCATCCCCGGCAATACGAATACTCTGATCACAAACAATACCGGCTAATGCAATAACGGTAATACCTGTTGTACCTCCTCCGATATCAACAATCATATTTCCCACGGGTTCTTCCACATCTATACCGATACCCAGTGCAGCGGCCATAGGTTCGTGAATCAAATACACCTCCTGCGCGCCTGCCTGTTCAGCACTGTCGCGAACCGCTCTTTTTTCTACTTCCGTAATGCTACTGGGAATACAAATCATCATTCTCCACTTTGGCGGAAATAAAGGTTTTTTCGGATATACAAGTTTGATCAATTCGCGAATCATTAACTCCGCTGCATTGAAATCGGCAATAACCCCATCTTTCAGAGGACGCACCGTACGGATGCTTTCATGCGTTTTTTCATGCATCATTAATGCCTTCTTACCAACAGCAAGTACCTGCTTCGGATTGTTGCGGTCTAGTGCCACGATGGAAGGTTCATTCACGACGATCTCATCATTATGTATGATCAGCGTATTGGCTGTGCCAAGATCGATGGCAATGTCCTGTGTAAAAAAGTTGAAAAGTCCCATTGTTGTAGCGAGGAATCTGATAAAATCCCAATGCTAGCAAAGGTGAGAGAAAATATTTGAATTAACAAAGTAAAAACTTGTGTGTAACCCCGGGCCTAAGCCCGGGGTTACACATGGTTCCTTTCTTAAAATTCATAACCAATATCCCTCCGATAATACATTCCTTCGAAAGTGATTCCTGAAAGGGCTGCAGATGATCTTTGTGCAGCATCCTTAATGGAATTTCCAAATGATGTGGCCGTCAATACACGACCTCCATTGGTTAAGATTTTATCACCTTCAGCTTTGGTGCCGGCATGGAAAAGGATCGTATCCTCGCTGGCAGGAGAACTAATCTGCATCAGCAGGCCCTTTTTGTAATCCCCGGGATAACCTCCGCTTACAGCCATAATGGTAACCGCCGAGCGAGGATCTTTTTCAATGGTAACCTGAGCTAAATTTCCTTTGAGGGTGGCTTCAAATAAAGTAACGATATCATTTTGGAGCCGGGGGATGACTACTTCCGTTTCCGGATCACCCATCCGGCAATTATATTCGATCACAAACGGATCTTCTCCCACTTTGATCAGTCCAAAAAATATAAAGCCTTTATACGCTAGCTCATCTTCCTGCAATCCGCGAATCGTCGGTTTAATGATACGTTCTTCGACTTTCTGCATAAAGGTTGCATCTGCAAAGGGAACCGGACTCACGGCACCCATACCTCCGGTATTCAATCCTGTATCTCCCTCACCTATCCGTTTATAATCCTTGGCTTCGGGTAAGATGACATAGTCTTTTCCATCTGTCAGCACGAATACACTGAGTTCTATGCCTGATAAAAAAGCTTCCACCACTACTTTGGCACTGGCAGCTCCAAACTTAGCATGGGTCAGCATTTGCTCAATTTCACTCAGCGCTTCTTCATGTGTTTGTGCAATGATTACTCCTTTGCCGGCGGCTAATCCATCCGCTTTAAGTACAATCGGCAAAGATTGTTCTATAATATATTTTTTTGCCTCTTCAACTTTCTCAGCAGTAAATTCCCGATAAGCTGCTGTAGGAATATTTCTTTTTTGCATGAAGGTTTTAGCAAACGCTTTGCTTCCCTCAAGTTGTGCTGCGGAAGCAGAGGGACCTATCACACCAAGCCATTTTTCACCAAAGGATTGAGTTTCGTGCGCCTTTTTGAAATAATCATAAACTCCCTTAACCAGCGGATCTTCGGGACCCACTACAATTAAATCAATCTTTTCTTGACGGCAAAAAGCTTCCATTTTTTCAAAATCACCATCGATCCGCATCAAAACATTGGTGCCGCATTGGGAAGTGCCGGCGTTGCCAGGAGCGATATACAGATGATTACATAAAGTACTTTGTTTGATTTTCCATGCGAGCGCATGTTCGCGACCGCCAGAGCCCAACAATAAAATATTCATAGATGGGGTAATTATATATTCTGCCGGCGAAATTAAATCTTCGTTCGCAAACTTATTTTTATTTCCTATTTT
>CAZZJD010000200.1:0-3908 GCA_964654305.1 uncultured Chitinophagaceae bacterium | reverse complement strand
CTTATGCCGTCAATAGTGTTAATACCACCTACGGCGGGGTGCAATCATTTACTACCTTAAAGCCTGAACCCACCGCACAAGCTACCTCATTGGTATTCAGTACTATTACTACTTCCGGTTTTAATGTGGCCTTCACGGCTGCCAATGGAAGTCCGGATGGGTATATCGTTATCAGAAGTACCTCAGCATCATTGTCTGCAAATCCTGCCGATGGTACTACATATACAGCAGGAAATGCACTCGGTGGCGGTACAATCATCAGTGTGGGTACTACCACTTCGGGAATATCAAGTTCTTCGCTCGCTGCAGGTACCACCTATTATATCTATGTTTTTGCCTATAACAACAGCGGTACCAATATCAACTATTTAACCACCAGTCCGCTCACCGGTAATACCATCACCCTTACATCGGCACCTGCCAATGTGAGCATCGGTAGTATAAGTACAACCGGTTTTACCGTGAGCTGGGATGCCACCACCGGCGCAGCTTCCTACCGCCTGGATGTATCTACGGCTTCTGATTTTTCAAGTTTTGTAAGCGGTTTTAATGATCTGACTGTAAGCGGTACGTCACAGGCAGTAAGCTCACTTACCGCCAATACTTTATATTATGTACGGGTACGTGCTGTGAATGCATCGGGTCCAAGTGCCAATTCATCCGCAAATGCGCCCACATTATCAAATGCTCCAACCGTTGGTACGGGTTCAGGTGCTACCAGTGATGCCATTACGGCCAACTGGACAGCTCCAAGCGGCGGCGCTGCAACTTTTACGTATGAAGCAGCTATTTCTACATCCAGCACTTTTGCAACTACCTTATCTACCCAAAGCAATATCAGTTCATCATCCACATCATTTCAGTTTACAGGCTTGTCTGCTAATACAACCTACTATTTCCGTGTTAGAGCCGTCAATGCGTCCGGAAACTCTGCCTGGTCATCTATCAGTACCGCCATTGCAACTACCTCGGCTACTTACTATTCTAAATCAACCGGTTTTCTGAATGATGTAAACACATGGGGAACCAACACAGATGGATCAGGTTCTTCTCCGGCTAATTTTGCTGCAGCAGGAGCAACCTATAATATTCGTAATCGAACTTCTGCTACTATTAATGGAGACTGGACAGTTTCCGGTACCGGTTCAAAAATTATTGTAGGGGTGGCTGATGGCAGCAGTTCATGCAATTTTTCTGTTGGTTCGAGTTTTACGGTTACATCACCTGCCACAGAGGTAAATCCAAGCAGTACTATTACAAGAACAACTACCGGAGATAACTCTTGGGGTACACTGTCTTTTGCCAGTGGTGCAAAATATGTTCATAATGCAAGTGGCGGAACACTTCCAACAGCAACCTGGAACGCAAATTCTACTTTACAGATTGACGCAAATCTGGCGGCCAATCAGTTTGTTCAGAGCTTTGGAAATGTTGAAATAAACAACGCTGCTACTTTCACTATGTTGTCCACCTCCGGTTCAACAATTACTATCAACGGTTCTTTTACTTATAATTCGAGTGCGGCAGTAAATATATCAACCAGGGCTACATCAGTAACTTTAAATGTAGCCGGTGATTTTAATGTTTATGGTTCAGGTACATTAACTGGGAATCTTACAACATCAAGTGCCACAACGATTAATATTTCAGGTAAGTACACACAGTCTAGTGGTACCTTTAACTATGCAAATACTCTAGCAAATCAAACTATGACAATTGCCGGGAATCTGGAATTGTCCGGTGGTACTTTCAGAATTGGAAAGAGTCAAGGTGTCGGTAGCAGCAGAACTCAGAGAGTAATTGTCAATGGAGATTTCCTCATGACATCGGGTAGCGGTGTCTTTGACTTCTCTGATGAAGGAGATGGTAATATTTTTTCAAATTCAGTATTAGCTCTTCTGGATGTCAAAGGTAACTTTACTCATTCTGCAGGAACAATATCTGAAACTGCAAGTGATGCTGATGTTGTTTCAAGAATAACATTAATAGGTACTACAGGTACTCAAACCATAGAAAGTACAGGGCAAACAGGCATTATTGATTTCAATATAGCTGGCTCCAATGCGCAGACTGTTGTAGCGGCAACTAAAACATTTGTTTTGAGTTCTGCATCAACCATGACCATTGCGAATGGTACATCTTCGCCAGATCTCTCGATTTCAGGTACATTCCGGAATGCATCAACAACGCCCATAACAGCATCTACCTCAACATGGGCAGTTAACAATGGAGGTAATTACATTCACAATACAACTGCCGCAGTTTCAGGATTGCTGGATCGTGCAACGCTTAATACTGGAAGTACCTTTACTTACAGAGGAAGTAGTACATTGACACCTGCAAGTTCATTTGCAAGCAGAACATACCGCAATCTTGTATTTGAATCCACTTCAGGCACTATGACTGCTATAAACTCGGCAAATTCAACTTCTTTAATCATAGCAGAAAATCTGACAGTAGGTTCCGGTACCACATTTGGATTTAATAATACTGGTACACCGGGTAATGCAATCAGAGGAAATATAACTGTAGACGGAACCTTAAACTTTGCTCCTGCATCGGTGGGTACGGTTAATCTCGATGGTTCTACAACTCAAACGATTAGTGGATCGGGCACCATTAGTACCGGTGCAAACGCAACACTGGCTGTTGGAGCATCATCCACTATCGATTTTGGTAACGCTGCAACCATTGGCGGTACCGGTCTATTCACCACCGCCTCCGGTTCTACCCTTATCACCGGCAATACGGCTGGTATTAATGGGTCACTATCATTAACTAACAGAAGTCTCAATGCAGGTACCAACTATACCTTTAATAACAGTGTGCCAGCTGTTCAGGTTACGGGTGATATCTTAACTGCCGCTAATAATCTGACACTAAACAATAGTGCCGGTTTATCATTGAGTGCAGACTTGTCAGTTACCGGTACCTTAACATTGAACAGTGGCAGATTAACCCTTGGCGCTAGAAATCTTACGATGGGTAATGCTGCAACTTTTGGCGGTACATTATCTGCCTCCAATATGGTGGTGGCTGATGCAGCAGGTCAACTCAGAAAAACATTTACGGGCAATGGCAACTTTACGTTCCCCGTAGGAGATGTTACCAGCACTGCCGAGTATAGTCCGGTCAATGTAGCCGTAACAGGTTCCGGCTATTCATCCGCGTTTGTTGGCGTAAATCTGGTGGATGATAAACATCCCAATAATGCCAATACAACAAACTTCTTAACCCGCTACTGGAATGTAACACAATCCGGCATTACCAACTGTTCTGCAACCATTACCGGTACTTATCTTCCGGCCGATATAAGTGGTACAGAGGGAAGTATTCAAGCTGCTCAACTAGTTGGCACCTTTAACCAGGCAACGAATGGTTGGGTAAAAACAGGCGGTAGTGATCTTGGAGCCAATACACTTACTTTCACCGGTGCTACACTTTCCGGCATCACTGCATTCACCGGTATTACCAAGGCCAATCCAACGGTAACGATTTCAGGAGGCGGTGTAACGGTTTGTACAGGAACATCTGTTACCTTAACGGCCAATCCGGTAGGAGATGGTACATTTACTTATTCATGGGATAACGGATTAGGAACCGGATTAACAGCCACTCCAGGTACATCATCTGCCGGTACAACTAACTATACTGTAACAGTAAGAGATGGCAATGGTATTACCAGTGCGGCCAGTACAGCGGTGAGTGTGGAAGTAGTCGCACAGCCGAGCTTTGCCACTCAACCAACCAGTGCTTCTATCTGTGTTGGTGGATCATTTAATCCGACAGTAGCGGCTTCTGGCGGTACACCATCGCTCACCTATCGCTGGCAGTATTCTGCGAATGGTACGAGTGGATGGAATGATGTGGTGAATGGTACGCCTGCCAATTCAACTTATACCAATACA
>CAZZJD010000199.1:0-3930 GCA_964654305.1 uncultured Chitinophagaceae bacterium | reverse complement strand
TAAAATCAAAACGCTTAAGTCTATGATAACGGAACAATCCCTTTCTGTTAAAATAGAAATTGATGGTGGCGTTACCCTTGATAATGCCCGCGAAATACTGGCAGCAGGCGCAGAGGTTCTCGTAGCTGGGAATACCGTTTTTAAATCAAACAACCCAAGTGGTACGATTGAGGCACTTAAAAAACTTTAACCCTTAGACTTGCACATGCATTTATCAAAAGGCAGACAATATCATCCGTTTTGGCTTACCATTTTATGCTGCCTGATATTCAGCATTTCTTTTTCCCAAAAAAAAGCTGCAAATATCCGAGGGAAAGTAGTAGATGAAAATGAAAATCCATTACCCAATGTATCGGTAGTAATCCTAGGCAAAACCGCAGGAGTACTAACAAATGATTCCGGACGATTTTCTATAAAAGTGCCTGCAGGAAGAGCTTTTGCATTAGTTTTCAGCTTCACGGGCTATCGTAACGAGCAACGTAATTTTTATTTGAATGAATCGGAAGATGAAACGATGGTGTTAAGGATGGAAAAAGGTGTTCGGGAATTACAGGAAGTAACCATCACAGATGACAGATTGCGTATGGAAAGTTCTGCCATTCGCATCAATCCCAAAAATGCCATTCAGCTTCCTTCTGCTACAGGAGGCATCGAATCATTGATCAAAATATTCGTGGGTAGCAATAATGAACTCACCTCTCAATATTCCGTTCGCGGCGGAAACTATGATGAAAATCTTATTTATGTAAATGACTTTGAAATATTTCGTCCCTATTTGGTACGACAAGGACAACAAGAAGGTTTGAGTTTCATCAATGCTGAAATGGTAAAGAATGTGGTTTTTTACAATGGTGGATTTCAGGCGCGATATGGCGATAAAATGAGTTCTGTATTAGATATACAATATAAACGTCCCACTCAATTCGGAGGCTCTGCCTATATCTCTTTATTGGAACAGGGACTACAACTGGAAGGTGCAACAAAAAATCAGAAAGTAACCTATATTATCGGTGCCAGAAACAGAAATAATCAGAATCTGCTCAGCAGTCAGGAGATCAAAGGAAGTTATGTGCCCTCAAGTAATGATCTGCAGGCTTATATTACCTGGCAGCCAAAAGAGAAATGGCTGTTTGAAATACTTGCTAATAGATCACAGACCAGATTCAGTCTGTCGCCCGAATTTAGCAACCAGACTACTTCTGTAATCTCACCTTTTTTTACGGCTAACCTTGGACTCGATGTATATTTTGGTGGTGGAGAAAAGGATGAATACAGCACCAATATGACGGGTATTGCTTTTACACATCAGCCAAAAAAATCATTAAAATTAAAATGGATGCTCAGCCAGTTCTCCAATAATGAGCAGGAATACTATGATATACAAGGGGCATATCTATTTGGAGAAAGAGATTTTGATAAAAGCAAACCTACTTTCGGAACGATCGTTAATCCACTTGGGGCAGGTGTATTTCAGAACTTTGCAAGAAATCGACTGAATATTGAAATTCTGAATGCCACACACAAAGGGAGTTATGAGAGCGGCAAACATTTTTTTCAATGGGGTCATAGTATTGAAAAACAAACAATCAATGATCGGCTCAATGAATGGGAACTACAGGACAGTGCAGGTTATACACTCCCCTTTAATCCTTCGGTTCTGGCAATGAATAAAGTAATTAAATCGACCAGCAACCTTGAAATCGTTCGTACACAAGGTTATATTCAGGATAATATTGCATTGAGCAGAGAAAAAAATACAATCTCATTGCATCTGGGTCTGCGTTATAATTTTAATACGCTCAATCAGGAATTCCTACTACAACCCAGAGCACAACTGGCCATACAACCGCAATGGAAAAAAGATATTGTCTTTCGTTTTGCATTTGGTGCCTATCATCAGCCTCCTCTTTACAGGGAATTGAGAAGATATGATGGTTCAGTCAACGAAAGTGTCCGTGCTCAAAAAAGCTGGCAATGGGTTGGGGGCATGGATTGGAATTTCAAAGGATGGGGAGGAAGACCTTTCAAGCTACAAACAGAACTTTATTATAAATCGATGACGGATGTTGTGCCTTATGATATCGACAATGTGCGGATTCGGTATTCCGGTAAAAATGAAGCAACTGCATATACCATGGGTTTTGAAGCCAGATTATTTGGCGAGCTGGTGAAAGATGCTGAAAGCTGGGTAAGTGTCGGCATTATGGAGAGTAAAGAAAACCTGGATAATGATCAGTGGTATAATTATACCCTTGATGAAGCAGGAAAACCTATAGACAGCACCTTGGTGCAAGGCGGATGGGTAAGAAGGCCTACAGACCGATTAATCACGGTGGGTATGTTTATACAAGATTATCTTCCCACCAATAAAAACTTTAAATTTCACATGAACTTATTATATGGAAGCAATCTACCCTATAATATTCCAAATAATGTAAAATTCAGAAATGCATTGATTATCGAGCCTTATATAAGAGCTGACTTTGGTTTTAGTGCGCTGCTGCTTGACAGTGAAAAGAGCAAAAGAAGAAGTAAAAATCCTTTCAGAAGCTTCAATAATATTTGGGCCAGCCTTGAAGTTTTTAACGTAATCGACAGGGCAAATACGATCTCTTTTCTACTAATCAAAGATTTTTCCAATAATATTTTTACCATTCCCAATCGCCTAACACCCCGACTTATCAACCTTAAAATCGTAGCGCGATGGTAAAGCCTTTCTCAAGTTTTTAACTTTCTTTAAATGTATTCACAATCTGTGAATAAGTAACTTCATCTTTCTAGTATGAATGATTTAATATTGAGAAGAAGCAAAATCCGATTGTAAATAAAAGATGTGATGATAAGTCGATTGCATCTTATCCTAAAACTCCAGTACATTGACAGAAACAATTATCAACCTCGAAACCGTTAACCCAATTGAATTTATGGGTGTCAACAATGGTAAAATTGATTTATTAAAAAAGAAATTTCCCCTCCTGAAAATTCTTTCCAGAGGCACTCAGATCAAATTGAGTGGCAGCCCTGAACAAGTAGGGCAAGCAAAAGAAAAAATAGATCTTCTGATTGCATACCTTGAAAGAAACGGGAATGTAAGTGAACAGTATTTTGAGCAAATTCTAGGTGGCGACGACAAAGAAACAATCGACCATTTTGTAGAACGTAACCCAAATGATGTTTTGGTATTCGGGCCCAACGGAAAAACGGTGAGAGCACGAACACAAAATCAAAAAAAGATGGTTGCCGCAGCCGAAAAAAATGATATTGTTTTTGCCATTGGTCCCGCTGGAACAGGAAAAACCTATACCGCTGTTGCCCTCGCAGTTAGGGCACTTAAAAATAAAACGGTAAAAAAAATCATTCTTACTCGGCCTGCTGTCGAAGCCGGAGAAAGCTTAGGATTTCTTCCAGGAGATCTAAAAGAAAAAATAGACCCTTATTTAAGGCCTTTATATGATGCCTTGGATGACATGATTCCTGCCGATAAACTGGGATATTATATGAGTACGCGAGTGATTGAAATTGCTCCTTTGGCTTATATGAGAGGAAGAACGCTGGATAATGCTTTTATTATTTTGGACGAAGCACAAAACACGACAGATCTTCAGCTTAAAATGTTTCTTACCCGTATCGGCGCCAATGCAAAAGCTATCATCACAGGAGATCTCACTCAAGTGGACTTGCCAAAGAATCAACGCAGTGGTTTAGATAAAGGAATACGTATTCTGAAGAATATTGATGGCATTTCCCATATTGAACTTGACGAAGAAGATGTGGTACGACATCG
Organism: uncultured Chitinophagaceae bacterium; assembly: GCA_964654305.1. Taxonomy (GTDB): domain Bacteria; phylum Bacteroidota; class Bacteroidia; order Chitinophagales; family Chitinophagaceae; genus Lacibacter. Next base: position 146 of record CAZZJD010000199.1, on the reverse strand, counting down.
TCTGGTAAAAGCCATCATCAAAGCCTACGATCGCGATCATCAACAGGAAACAAGACAACTTTAATCCATAGTAGGATTTCGATGGATGAAACATACCAACTAACTTCGTAACCTAAATCTGCAGTTGTGTATGAGTCGTATTTATC
>CAZZJD010000198.1:0-3938 GCA_964654305.1 uncultured Chitinophagaceae bacterium | reverse complement strand
AATTTCTTTTGCATAGGGCAAAGATAAATATCTGTTTAATGTGCAGAACTTGTAGTTTCTGTATCGTAATCTATTCCCTGATTATATAAAATTTGCTTTACTCTCTATGCAAAGAATGCCAGATATCCAAAGCATAGTACCGCCACCCAATACGATTGATGAATGCCAATAAGATCAGCTAATTTACCCTGTATGGGGGGTATAATCCCTCCGCCTAAGATCATCATGATTAAAAAAGCAGAACCTTGTGTTGTGTATTTCCCTAAGCCTGCAATAGATAATGAAAAGATACATGGCCACATGATAGAGCAAAATAAACCGCCACTCAAAAATGCATAGATAGCAATTTTGCCAGAGGTGAATAATCCAACAAGCATTGCCGCTACTCCCAATAAACTAAAAAGTAAAAGTGTTCTTGCCGGTTTATCTTTTGCAATAAAAAAGGCGGCGATCTGAATAGCGATAAAAATGATATAGCCATATAGGCCACTCATATCATAACCTGCCAATGTGTTGGCGGCAATGATAACCCCATACGCTATTAATGGCACAACGAGCAATAATAGTTTTTTTCTTGCTGCCGTAAATTGAAATGCACTGATGGCGCCTGCCCAGCGTCCAATCATCAGGCTTCCCCAATACATGGAAATAAAAGGCGCAATTTGTGAGGAAGGATATTTGCCAAAATCATCTTGTTTTAAAAGCTCACCTAAATTACTGCCTATGGCAACTTCAACACCTACATATACAAAGATGCCGAGCATGCCCAGGATCAATTGAGGATATTTCATAGCACCCCATCCGGAAGGATCTTTTCGTGCACGGGTATTGGCAAAGAGTAATCCACCTACAACTACCAGTAACGCAGCGGTAAGCCAACGCATTCTGCTTTGTTCCAGTGGTAATTTCAGTGCTTTAATTTCTTTTTGAAAGCATTGCATTTGTTGTACATATGCTTGCGATGAAGAGTCATTAATCTTTCCTAACTGATCAACCTGAGTTTCTAGCGTTATAATCTTTTGTGCAGTTTCACTTTTATAACTCTTAAATACCGGCACAAAGAATAAGGTCAGCAAAAGCGTAATGGCAAGTAATGTCAGTAATGCTTTATTTTCTTTTTCAGTGGCTTCCGTACTGATGCCTGCGGGTACTTTCTTTGAGAAGAAAAACAAGGCCGCAGCTCCAATAAAAAGAATGCCTACGCCTACATAAAGAATGATGACTTTGCTAAGGGGTAAAGATTGTATTTGCTCATCGGTAATTGCTGCGGAAGTGCCGAATAGGGCATAAGCAACTACTAATGGACCAATTGTTGTTCCCAATGAATTGATGCCGCCACCCAGGTTTACCCGACCGGTTCCGGTGGCAGGATCTCCCAATGATATAGCAAAAGGTTGCGCAGAGGTTTGCTGAAGAGAGAATCCAAGTGCAACAATGAATAAGCCAGTCAGCATGCCGGAAAATACATTGGCATTAACGGCTATGATCATTACCGCTGCCCCCAAGGCAGAGAATAATAATCCATATACAATACTTTTTTTATATCCCCAGAAGCCAACCGGATCTTTGCCTCGGAAACTTCCAATGGCAAAGAGCAGGAGCGCACCTACATAATAAGCTGTATAAAAAGCAAAGTCGATGAGCTGACTCTGAAACTGATCGAGTTGAAAATAATGCTTGCAGAAAGGGATGAATACACTATTGCCGGCTGCAATAAATCCCCAGAAAAAAAATACAGTCACCAGCGTACTTAGCGCAGAATAGTTTGTGGGTTGAGTTTTTGTTTGCATAATAGCAGGTTGTATGTTGTTGGTTGTATGTTGACAAATTTAACCCATAACTGAGGATTTTCAGCGAGCATAGGGCAATTTCTAACCCCAAAATAAAAATTAATTTCTGAGGGAATTCTAAACGAAATGAACATAAATGCCAGAAAATTTACTGATAATTTCTTTTTAACATGTCAATACAGAGTCTCAGTTAAAAAGTATGTTCATGAATTTTGTAAAGTTTAAATTTTGTCTTTTGGTAATTGATATAAGTGAAATTCTTTCTGCTATGTTTACTTTAAAAACTTCTACTTTCTTTGTTGTGTTGGCCAGGCAGAACGCGCGGAGCGATCGGGTCTGCCTAGATTTTTCTTTGGTTACTTTCTTTGTATCAATGACAAAGAAAGTAATAATAAAAAGTACTAAATTGAAAAAAATTACATACTGTGCAAATCATACATATAAGTGCTGAATGTTATCCCGTAGCAAAAGCAGGTGGATTGGGAGATGTAGCCGGAGCCTTGCCGAAATATCTGGTTAAAGAAGGTCACGATGCCAAAATGGTTATGCCCATGTATCGTACTCGTTTTCTCCATACACATGAGTGGGAGGTAGTACACAAAGGCTTCACCAATATGGGGGATCATTATTTTGATTATACCATTATTCGTGAATCAAAGAATATACTCGGTTATGAATTATATCTGGTTGATATTTACGGATTACTTGATCGGGAAAATGTGTATGGATATGATGATGATACACAAAGGTTCATGGCATTTCAGATTGCTGTGGTAGATTGGATCGCAAGCTGGAATTATCGCCCTGATATTATCCATGTTCATGATCATCATACGGCTTTGATCCCTTTCCTAATGCGTCATTGTTATCGTTATCAGCATTTAAAAGATATTGCTACGGTACTTACCATTCATAATGCACAGTACCAGGGTTGGATGGGTTGGGAATTGGCTACATTCTTACCTCCCTATGATTCCTGGAAAAGAGGGATGCTAGAATGGCATGATAAGATCAATCCGCTAGCATCGGGTATCAAATGTTCAGATAAGGTAACAACAGTTAGCTGGTCATATCTGGAAGAATTAAAAAATCATAGCAACGGACTAGAAGCTTTATTTGAATATGAAAAAGGGAAATGTTCGGGTATTTTGAATGGAATTGATGCCGAAGTATGGAACCCTTCCAATGATCATTATCTTAAAATTGATTATAATTCATCCACAGTAGCCTCAGGTAAAGCTGCCTGCAAAAAAGAACTGTGTCATATTTTTGGTCTGACAGAACATAAGCCTCTTTTTGTTTTTATTGGTCGATTGGTAGGAGAGAAAGCGGCGGATCTCTTACCAGCAGTGATTGGTGACAGTTTTTATCACATAGGCAGAGAGATGAACTTTTTGGTCCTCGGTAGTGGCGATCCGGCAGTTGAAGGACAATTGAATGCCATGAATGCGTATGCCGAAAGTGATTATAGTTGTTATATTGGTTATAATGAAGGATTAAGTCATCTGATGTATGCAGGTGCTGATTTTTTATTGATGCCAAGCAGAGTCGAGCCTTGCGGACTGAATCAAATGTATGCTTTGCGTTACGGTACCGTTCCGTTGGTGCGTAATACAGGAGGGTTGAGAGATACTGTAAAAGATATGGGAGAGGAGGGCGGTTATGGTTTTTTATTTAATCATGCTTCTGTGTCGGATATAACTCATGCCATATATAGAGCCTGTACTTTTTACAAAAACGCAGAAGCAATGGATCATTGCAGGAAGCAGATGATGTCGCTCGATTTCAGCTGGCAGCATAGCGTAAGAAACTATCTTTACATTTATCATAGTTTACAAAATAAATAGTAATCAATAACAGTACCTTTGCAGCTTGAAAACAGGTTTTGTCAATATTTTCGGGAAGCCCAACGCGGGGAAAAGTACATTGCTGAATGCATTACTGGGAGAGAAGCTTGCGATCATTTCCCCTAAAGTGCAGACTACTCGTCATCGTATAAAGGGCATTCTTACCACTGCAGATTATCAGGTAATATTTTCAGATACACCCGGCATCATAGATCCAAAATATAAGTTACAACAGAAGATGATGATGGCTGTGAAAAGTGCTTTGGAAGATGCGGATCTGGCCTTAATGATGCTAGATATT
>CAZZJD010000197.1:0-3950 GCA_964654305.1 uncultured Chitinophagaceae bacterium | reverse complement strand
TTTATCTGATCTGTTGCGTTATCTCTAGTACCGGCAACATGAAGATCCGTTTTCTCTCCCAGATATTCATTGAAGCGAGCAATCAATTTTTGACCGCCGGATGAATAGGGCAGGTATGAATAAGAAACGATATTCAAGACCTTCTTCATGCTATTTTCGCTTGCGATCTCTTCCATTCCCAAAATAATCCACCTGCTACGAAAACATAGATCAGTATGGACGAGATCAGGCTGATGATATTTCCCAAGCGGTAAGAGGCAGGCTCAAATCTGAATTCAATATCATGCTTGCCCGATGGTATGGATAATCCTCTTAAGGCATAATTGGTTTTAATGATGGGAGCCTCCTTCTGATCGATGAATGCTTTCCAGCCTCTGTCGTAGAATATTTCACTGAATACAGCTAATTGCGGTGTTGAAGCATTAGACTGATAGCGGATCAGATCATTTTTATTTTCAAGGAAGGAAAGCGTAGCTGTGCTATCAACCACTGGCATTGCCTTAATATCTGCTTTGAATTTTGTTTGAATCACTGCGGTATCTTTCAATGGCGTATTGTCTAGTGCATTCATTTCTTCTTTGCCACTAGAAACAAATTTGATGCCTTTTGCCAGCCAGCAGGGACCAAATGATTCCGTATTTTGCTGAGCGATCATCTCGCCGGTTTGAGGATTTCTTACAATCACATATTTCATATTCAGCATATTCAATACCTGCATGTTGTTTTTTGAGATCTGATACTCGATCAGATCCTGATAGATCTGAAGTTTAGCCGGATGATAGCCTCCAATGGAGTTATGATGATAGGCGGTGTTGGACTCATTGAATGGATCCGTAGCATTATTGAAAACCCGATAATACCCAGTGTCCTGCTTAATCTGTGTGTCGGCCGCACTCATGGCAAAGCTATTCTGGAAATCAGATTGCTCTACAAATCTGTCATTGTTGAGGTATCGTTTATCTACAGTTAGTAGATCAAATAAACAAAGGATTCCCAGCGCAACGATCCCTCCTGTATACTGTTTTTGTTTGAGTGTCCACCAGATAACAGCTAATGCTAGTGTCATAAGCACTATCGTTCTCAATAGATCAGAGCCGGCCATCGATCTTCTATCGGTTTGTATGGCTGTTACAAAATCTTTACCAAATTTTTCAGCTTCTTGTTCGGCTGTTGCAGAAGCCGGTGCGTTTTGTGATATTTGCTGCAACATGGCAGACTTCATACTTTCTTTAATGTCCTTATCTCCTTTACCTGAATATTCGTTTGAAAGGTAAAGATATCCTGTGAGCACACCCAGGCCAAGCAGGACGATTCCTCCTTTTTTAAGAAATTTATTGAGTTCAATATTTTGAGCGTTAAAAAATAACTGCTGCAGCCCCATTCCTGCAATGATTGTGAATGCTAGTTGCGGCATAAACAATCCCATTGAAGGTGCGCGGAATTTTTTATAGTAGGGGAGATGGTCAAACAGAAAATAGTTAACAGAAGGAAGGTTTTTACCCCATGCCAGTATGATACCAATGATACCTGCTGCAAATAAACTCCATTTGAGATGATCTTTTTTCAAAATCATACTGATGAATAAAAGAAAGATCATGACGGCGCCGAAATAAACAGGACCGGAAGTAGGTTGCTGATCTCCCCAGTAGGAAATGCCATTGGCATATTGCAGTGCTTGGTCTTCCGGGTATCCTACTTCGGTAAGTTTATCTGCAAAATCGGAAGTCTTATATTCATTTCCGCCATTGCTACCACCGTAAAGACCAGGTACCAGCATGGTGAAAGTCTCACCCAGGCCAACGCTGTATTTAAAGGCATAATCTTTATCAAGACCGCCTCCGGTTGTATTCTTATCTTTTTCGTCTTTCATTTCACTGATGCCACCTCTCATGGAGGCTTTGGAATAATCGAGTGTAGTGAGGGTAGTAACTGCGTTCGAACAAAAGGCTACGATGCCGATGATAGCAGCGGACAGTAATGTTATAATCGCATTCTTCCATTCTTTAGAATAAAAGGTGTGAATCAAAAAACCCATTGTGATAATGCCGGAAATGAGAACGGTATAATAAACGATCTGTAAATGACCGGTGCCAATTTGTAAGGAAAGTCCGGTAGCCAATGCGGCGATGCCAAGCGCTCTTTTATTTTGAAATAAGAGTAAGAAACCGGCCACTACCAGTGGCGCATAACCGATAGCTAGCATTTTGGTATCATGGCCCGCACTTATGATGATCGGATTATAGGTGGCATAAGCATAACCGATAGCCGTAAGTATACCGATCCATCTATTCCATCCTAGCGCCAATGCCAGCAGATAAAAACTAAGGCATGCCAGGAAGAAGAAGTTAACAGGTTTTGGTAGACCCAGCGTGAAGATGTAAGAGAGATATTGAACGCTGATCGGGTAGTCTTGATCCATGGCGATCTGATAGGCCGGCATACCGCTGAACATGCTGTTGGTCCAAAGGGGGAAACGACCATATTTTTCTTTGTGTTCAAAACTTTGCTGTGCCATTCCTTTCCAGCCTTGATTATCATGCGCATTGAGTACTTTACCTTCAAGGGCTGGTTTACAATAGATCAGAGATATAATCAGGAATATTCCAATAGCCCATAGATGCGGGAGGATGTTTTTGAGATTTATATTCATGTAGGAATTCAATTTAATTGGGTGGCAAAATACATTATTTTCGGGGTATTGGGTTTGTTTTTAAGGGCGATGATATAAGCATATAAAATTTCCTTATATTTACTTTTTAAATATAATCATATGAGAAAATATTTTTTCCTCATTTTAGCAGCATCTTCATTTGTTTTGGGATGTAGTAAAGATAATAGTGATACAAACACTCCGGCTGATAATAGAGGTAATTTTGTTGGTTCTTGGAAAGGTAATATCAGTATCACAAAGCCACCAGCTCCTAATCCCCCCATACCTGGTTTTCCTGATTTGTCAGCGATACCCTCTAGTGTGCCCGTAACTTATACTTTTTCTAAAAACACAAATAATGTAAATGAATTATTAGTTGAAATTAAGGTTGATCCTACCAATCCTCCGATTCCAGTACAGATTAGCAATCCTATTACTGCCACTTTAAACGGGAATACCTATACATATAAAGAGTTTGATTTGACCCTGTCGGGGATAACAGTGAAATGTAAGGGAACAGGCACCATAAATGCCGATGGTAAAAGTATTACTGAGGATGGTAAATGGGAATATCTTGTTATTGAAAACAATTGGAATTCTTTACTAACCAAGCAACCTTAATAAAATGAGCAGGTATATTTTACTGTTTTTTTTGCTTGTACCCATCTTTTTTTCTTGCAGTAAAGAGGAAAATGATGTTGCTGATAACACCCCAGTTCCCACTCCTGATCAGCGAGATAAATTTTTAGGTAGCTGGGAGGGTTGGTACTATATTCAGATTCCCAATTTGCCTCCCAATTCTCCGCTTGCAGCATTACCGGATAGTGTGCCTTCAACCATTACTATTACAAAAAGCAGTGATAATCCTGCTGAAATTCTGATTGCAATTTCCAATCAGCTAACCGGCAACAGATCGGTTAAAGCCTTTGTAAATGGGAATCGTTATTATTATGATCCCTTCAATGCTAATTTTGGTTTTATTAATGTTTCCTTTAAGGGAGATGGGTTATTGACTACTGACGGTAAAAATATAAATGAAGAAGGTTTTTTGAAAACAGCTCCTAACTCCTTTTTGAATCTTGCTTCTTTTGTTGGTGTATGGTCTTCTAAATTAAAAAAGAAATTGTAAGGTCAACTATTAAGAAGTCTGCACATTTTTTTAAATTAATCCGATCGTTGTTTGATCAGCCGCCAATATGTCATTTTTAAAAATCTGGCATAGTATTTAGTCTTTTATTTATAACTTATCAATAATTAATTCTTAATTACTAATTAAATGAAATCAAGTACCATTATCACA